>JASBTH010000357.1 GCA_030148525.1 Saprospiraceae bacterium
AGCTTCATCACGCTTGGCGTTGCCACCTTATTTAATAAGAACTATCTGGTCGGATCCCTTGTGGTCAGGTTTGCGATATCAGGTTTGTGGTTTGAGGTGTGGGGTTTGAGGTGACCCTATCGCCTAACCTCAAACCCCACACCTCAAACCTCAAACCTTTAAAGTACTTCTTCTTTAAAATAACGGAATTAAGATAGGGAGGTTTGGTCAAGGAGACGAAAAAGGAGAAAAAAGGTTTGTGTGGAAAGTAATTTACAGCCAAATGGTGCTGCCTTTCGGCAAAAAAGCCTCCGTCCCCGCCCGATCGACACTGTACCCGAGTAAGAACCCACCGCCGCCCGCACCGCAGAGTTTGAGGCGGGTGTGTGGGGTGGATAAGGCATTTTGCCACAGCTCCTGAAAAGCATCCGGGATCAGAAAGTCCAAATGCCGGAGTTGCAGCTCACTGAGGGCATGTATGGCCGGGAAGAGATCGTCGAACTGCTGGTCGAGCCAGGTTTCGAGGGCTACATCACTCACGGTAACCAGGGAGCGGAGCGCTTTTTGGCGAAAGCCGGCATCCTGATCACAGCGCTCCAAAAACGCCTCGACCAGGGGTCCGGTTGAGCGCCGGATAGTCGTGTCGATCAAAAAGAAGGACTGCACAGGGGGTAAGGTGGGCAAAGCCATGCGGGAAATGCGCCCGCCGGGCTCGAGCAGCAGCCCGGTATTGGCATAGCAGATCAGGGGATCGGTTCCGGAGCTGGAACCGTGGAAAAAGCCCTCCAATTCAGCGAAGGTGTTTTTGAGCTGTGCGAGTTGGCCGGAAGTATCCGGTGCTATGGTCTCCCGGGCGTAGCGGGCGTAAAAGGCAGCGCAGAGCGCCCCCGAGCTACCGGCCCCGTAACCGACGGGAATGTCGGAATCAAAATAAATCCCCGCTGCCAGGTCGCGATCAAAGCGATCCAGGTCGTAGTTGACCGGCAGGGCACGGGCAGTTTGCTGTACCCGCAGCCAGCCCAGCCATTCCGACAGGCGCTGCTGCTGAGCGGGCGTACCACCCTCGCGCCAGGAGCCCCCGAAGGCCGGCAAGGGCCCCGCCAATGCCTTGGAACCCCGCAGTACGGTGTGCTCTCCAAACCACAATATTTTTCCGGGATAACGCATCAGCTGAGCATCATATCACTGTAGGATCGGTCGAGCAGGTCGTCGTCGGTCAGCTCGAACAACTCAATGTATTGGGTACACTGGTCGTGCAGGTAATCCACGCCCAGGGTGCCGTCTTCATCAATGGCCTCGATCTCCACGAAGGAGCCGAGCTCTGCAACGGTATCAATGTGAAATTTCACATTGTCGATGAAGTAGATCTCCCGTTGTTTGTCCACGATGGTCAGTACCCCCAGCGCCCGGGTGAGCACCTCTTTGAGCGTGCCGGAATCGGGCTGAGTGGGGTGAAGGGCTACCTCCGATTTCTTGGGGCCCGTAAGGTCGGGCCGGCGGTAGTGGATGAGGCTGTTCTCAATGTTGCCCTGACGTAACTTCAGGCGGCCATTGGGCGACTCGAAGTAGGTATCGATCTGGTGATCCAGGCCTTCCTTGCGGGCGCCCTCCCTTCGGAGTATGGCGCGGATGCGGTCGGGATCGGTACAGCGGGCTTTGATTTCGACGTTTAGATGCATGCAAATCAGGTTTGAGGTTTGAGGTTTGAGGTTTGAGGTGAATGATTCCTAAAACCTCATACCTCAAACCTAAGACCTGAAAAGCCCTGAACTTCCAGAAGGAAGAACAGGGCTATATTATCAGTAATCTACTGCCGTGGCAGCGAATTACTTATCATCATCATTGTTGTCGTCTTCGTCGTCCTGTTGGAATTGATCCTTCAGTTGTGACAGTGCATCCAGGTCACCGAGCGTGGTGCGTTCGACGTTGGATTGCGTTTTCTTGACGGCATCGCGCGTTTGTTTGCGCTCTTTCTGCTTCTCCTGACGCACTTGCTGATCGGCTTCGCGGCGGATGTCATCCAGGTAGCGCAGGTGCGATACGAGGATGCGTTTGTCGTCGCGGTTGAATTCGATCACCTTCACGGTCAGTACCTCTTCGACATCGGCGAGTTGGCCATCTTCCTTGCGGATGTGCTTGATGGGGGCGAAGGCCTCCAATCCGTAAGGCAATTGTACGATGGCACCTCGATCGTCGCGACGCAGTACGGTCGCTTCGTGGTACGAACCAACGGGGAATACATTTTCGAAGGTATCCCATGGGTTCTCTTCGATCTGCTTATGACCGAGTGACAATTTGCGGTTGTCCTTATCGATGTCGAGGATCACGATATCGATGGTCTCACCCACTTTCGTAAATTCGGATGGGTGACCGTAGCGCTTGGTCCAGCTCAGGTCGGAGATGTGTACCATACCGCCGATGCCTTCTTCCAGCTCGACGAATACACCATAGGGTGTCAGGTTTTTCACCTCACCGGAGTGCTGGCTGCCGACCGGGAACAGATTTTCGATCTCGCTCCAGGGGTCTTTCGACAGTTGCTTCAGGGATAGCGACATCTTGCGCTCTTCGCGATCGATGGTAACGATCTTGGCCTCGTGCATCTGACCCAGTTTGAAGAACTCACGCGCGTTGATGGGCTGGTTGCTCCAGCTGACCTCCGATACGTGGATCAGTCCTTCTACACCCGGTTGGATTTCGAGGAATGCACCGTAATCTTCGATGTTGACGATCTTTCCTTTGACCACGGAACCTTCCTGAATGGTTTCGTCCAGGATTTCCCATGGGTGAGGCTGCAGCTGCTTCAAGCCAAGAGAGATACGTTTCTTGTTCTCGTCGAAATCGAGTACAACAACACTGATCTTCTGGTTGAGCGACAATACTTCGCTTGGGTGACTAATGCGTCCCCAGCTGATATCAGTGATGTACAACAGACCGTCGACGCCACCCAAATCGAGGAATGCACCGAAATCGGTGATGTTCTTGACCAATCCCTCGAGTACCTGACCTTTCTCCAGGCTGGCGATGATCGCCTCGCGCTGCTCGGCCAGATCGCTCTCGATGAGTGCTTTGTGTGAAACAACGGCGTTCTTGATCTGCTCGTTGATCTTGACCACTTTGAACTCCATGGTCTTACCTACGTAAGCATCGTAATCGATGATCGGCTTGATGTCGATCTGAGAACCGGGTAAGAAGGTTTCCAGTCCGCTGCAATCTACGATCAGACCACCTTTGGTCTTGCTGATCACAGTACCTTTGATGACCGTACCGTTGGCGTAGGAGTCTTTGATATCTTCCCAGGCGCGTAGCAACTTGGCTTTGCGACGAGAAAGAACCAGCTGGCCACGGGCGTCTTCTTGCTGCTCCACGTATACCTCAATGGTATCACCCACTTCCATATCGGGGGTGTCGCGGAATTCAGACAATGGAATCAGACCGTCGGATTTGAAGTTGATATCCAGTACTACATCACCATCACTGATGTGGGTGACCTTACCTTTTACCAATTCATTTTCGGCGATGGCACTCATGGTGCTTTCGAACTCCGTGAGCATTTGCTCTTGCTCCTTCTCAGAGTAGCGGCTGATGTTGGAGTTGCTAATCTCCCAGTTGAAGTCATCGTGCGGGGAATCGGCAGCAACCTCTGTGTCGACTTCCAGCTCTACATCTTCGTCTTCATCATCGTCGTCGTCGTCGTCGCTGGAATCACTGTCGTCAGTATCATCAGTGCTGTCGTCGTCGTTCTCCTCCTCATCGTCGGAATCATCCTCCTCTTCCTCAGAAGCTTCTACTTTCGGGGCTTCTTTTTTCTCTTCGGCCTTAGCTTCTGCTTCCGGCTTTTCTTCTGCTTTGGCTTCGGTTTTTTCCTCTGCTTTAGCTTCCGTTGTTTCTTCGGCGGTTACTTCCTTTTTCTCTTCAGAAGTTTCCGGTTTGGTAGTTTCTTGGTTCTGAGGATCTTTTGCTTCCTCTTCTACCTTGTTTTTCTTTTCGTCAGACATATAGAACTGTCTCCTTTTCACCCACGAAAGGCGGGTACTGGTGAATCAATAAAATTTTGCGGGGCAAAGGTAAGGCTTTTTTTGTGGAAACGAAAGGTAAAATCCTTGTAAATGTGGGTATTAGCGCTTTTTGCGAAAGCAGGTAGTTAGACATGGTAGCGAAGATTCGCCTTAGGGCGCGAAAAATTCGCATGCCGGACCCGTAATCCATAGGATGTTCTGTATTTTTACGGATAATCGGTGGTAAAATGCCACCACCCCGAACTCTACCAACGTACAAAACGGACAAACTTATGAGCGAGAATCGCCCCTGGCTATCGAACTACCCTAGTGGAGTACCGGCAAATATTAATCCCCAATCCTACGCAACACTGGTTGATTTATTTGAGGAGACTTTTGCCAAATATGGTTCCAAACCAGCTTTTTCCTGCATGGGAAAGGAGCTTACATATAAGCAGGTCGATAAAATGTCGCGCCAATTCGGAGCCTACTTGCAGTCGCGTGGCCTGGAGCGGGGGGATAAGATCGCCATTATGATGCCCAATCTTTTGCAATACCCCGTCGTGTTGTTCGGTGCGATGCGGGCAGGACTGGTAGTAGTTAACACCAACCCGCTATATACGCCCCGTGAGATGCACCATCAGTTCACTGATGCCGGGGTCAAGGCCATCATCATTGCCGAAAACTTTGCCGCTAACCTCCAGAAGATACTGGACGATACGCCCATCAAGGTGGTCATCACCGCCAGCATCGGGGAGATGCTGGGTTTCCCCAAAAAGCAGATCGTCAACTTCGTCGTTCGGAATATTCGTCGCATGGTGCCCAAATACGACTTACCTAACGCCGTGACCTTCTCCGATGCCCTGAAGCAGGGTAAGCGATTTAAGCTCAATCAACACAAGGGGTCGGCCGACGATGTCATTCTCCTGCAATACACCGGCGGTACCACCGGCCTGTCAAAAGGAGCCATGCTAACCAACCGAAACCTGGTGGCCAATATGTTGCAGATACGGGCAGTCATGAGCCCCTTCCTCGAAGATGGTAAGGAGATTGCGCTTTGTCCGCTGCCCATGTATCATATTTTTGCCTTCACGGTGAATTGCCTGGCCATGATGGAGATCGGAGCACTTTCCGTGCTGGTGACCAATGCACGCGACCTGCCTTCGGTGGTAAAAGCACTCAAATCCTACGATGTCACCTTGATCACCGGAGTGAATACCCTCTTTAATGCATTAGTCAATCACAGCGACTTTCAGGAGGTTGACTTCAGTTCCCTAAAGATAACCGTCGGCGGTGGAATGGCCGTACAGCGAGCCGTGGCCGAGAACTGGCAACGCGTTACCGGCTGTTTTTTGTCGGAAGGCTACGGAATGACCGAAGCCTCACCGGTAGTGACGGTCAACCCCCTGGATGGCTCCGGCCGCCTGGGGACCATTGGTTTGCCCTTGCCATCCACCGATGTGCGCATTGTCGACGAGCAGGGTAATGTACTGGGGGCCGAGCAGGTAGGTGAGATCCAGGTCAAAGGGCCGCAGGTGATGAAGGGGTATTACAATAGGGTCGACGAGACCAATAGTACCATTCGCCAGGGCTGGCTGTGTACGGGCGATATCGGAAAAATGCTCCCGGATGGTTTCTTCCAGATCGTAGACCGCAAAAAGGATATGATCCTCGTTTCGGGCTTCAATGTATTTCCCAACGAGGTGGAGGATGTCATTTCCGGCCACCCCAAAGTGCTGGAAGTAGCTGCAGTTGGAGTTCCTGACGATAAATCAGGGGAAGTAGTTAAGGCCTTCGTAGTGAAAAAAGATAGCTCGCTCACCAAGGAGGAGGTTATCAGCTATTGCCGTGAAAATCTGACCGGCTATAAGGTACCCAAGCAGGTAGAGTTCCGCCAAGAGTTACCAAAAACTAATGTGGGTAAAATCTTGCGCCGGGCCCTGCGTGACGACTAATGACATTGCGTTACTACTTCATACCATTCATCTTTCTGATCTGCCTGTTTCCCACCTGGACCCATGGCCAGGAACAGGAATGTGCCTGTGTAAAAGATGCCGGATACGTGGTGGATCGCATGAAAAACGATCATCCGGGGTTTTCCCGCAATCTGCGTAAACGCAAAGGTGAGTACCAGGAGTTGCGGGCTTATGTATTGCGCTCAGCTACCGATATCGGAGATTCCCGGACTTGCGTTAAGCTATTGCAGGAATACCTGGTCTTCTTCCGCGATGGATCATGCAGATCACCACACCTAATTGTCAGTTCCGATTCGATTTGCCCTCCCGCCGTTTTCGGACTTACCTGAAGTACGAGATCGAAGGTGTACAGCCGGGTGTGCGCTTGGAAAAGGGGTCCGGTTCCTGGTTGCAGCAAATTATCGAGGGACAGTAGGGGTAGTTTGACGGTTTACGGCTCACGGTTTACGGCTCACGGTCTACGGCTCACGGGGAATATATCAGGCCACAGCTTCAGCTGTGGTGACTAGCGAATCCCTCCAACGATGCTACCACTTTAGTGGTTATTGCTCACGGTTTACCGCTTCCCCTCACTCCTTATTCATAAGGACCAATCTACGATCGTATAATCGGAGGTAACCCTAAGACTTTTCAAAGAAGCATTGCATTATTTAACTCAATTACGTAACTTGTTACGTAAACAGTAACAACATGCAATTCTTCGATCAGGCAGGACCTGCTTCTCTGGGGAGCCGCCTGCGTATCTTAAGTGAACAATTGATGGACCAGGCTCAGTCGGTATACGATGCATACGGAGTGGAATTGCGCTCCGTATGGTTCCCTGTTTTTTATGCGCTTTCGCAAAAAGGCCGGCAGAGTGTCACGGAACTAGCCGCCTACGTAGGCCAGTCTCACCCGGGAGTCAGTCGTACGTTGCGCGAACTGAAAGCCGACGGACTCATTGAGGAAGGTAAAGATCCGGCTGATAAACGGCGTAATTTGGTATCCCTTTCAGAAAAAGGCAAACGCCAGGCGGCCAAGCTCGAGGAGCAACTGGTAGACGTACACAGTGGCGTGGACCAAATGCTGAACCAATCGACCCACAATTTGTGGTTGGCTCTGCAGGAGTTTGAATTTTTGCTGCAGCAAAAACCATTTGACCTGCGGGTACTGGAGGCGCGCAAGGAAAGAGAAAAGGACGATATCGAGTTGGTGGATTATACACCGGCCTTTCGCAGTGCTTTCCGGGATCTGAATGTGGCGTGGATTTCCAAATATTTTACAATGGAATCGAGTGACTACCACATACTGGATCACCCGGATACCCACATAATACAGCCCGGCGGACACATCATAGTAGCCCTGTATAAAGGTGAGCCGGTGGGTGTTTGTGCCCTGGTAGTTATGGATGATGACACCTATGATTTCGAACTGGCAAAAATGGCCGTTTCCCCCGCAGCACGGGGTAAAGGGATTGGCTACTTACTGGGAAAAGCAGCCCTTGAACGGGCACAGGAAGTAGGGGCCGGTGCCGTTTACCTGGAGAGCAATACCGTATTAGCTCCGGCGATCAAATTGTATCAGAAACTGGGCTTCCAAAAGATCGCCGGCCGCCCCTCCCCTTACGAGCGCTGTAATATCCAGATGGGCTATCACTTCGATCTACCGAAAGGTCGGTAGGTGTAGTGAATAGTCTGGGCAACGATCTTTCCTTGATCGATGAAAAAGGAATCGACCCCGTCTTCCACCTTGCCTTTGGAGGTACGGGCCGACCATTCCAAAAAAGCGGTATTTCCCTCGATCAGGGTTTTTTCATAGCGGAATTCAGCTCCGGGTAACTGGTCTTCGAGCAGTTCGGCCATTTCCAATACGCCCTTGTGTCCGCGATGAACGCCGTAAGAGGATAAGATCACTACGTCCTTCGAGAAATTGAGGTCAATATCGCGGTGGTATTCGTGGCGGGAGGCTAGTTCCAGGTGACTCCGGAAAACTTCTTCGGGGCTTCGAAGATTCGTTACTTCTGACATATATGCGGGTTTAATACCTTATGAAACCCTTGAGCTCTCCGAATGTTCTGGAAATGAATGTTTTGTATGAGGCTAAAAAAATGACAATCCGACCCGAACAGGTCCGGATTTCACTGGTTTTGCTATGGCTTCCACCTAAAACCACATTTCGGATCAAATTCAAAACAAATTCAGTGTTTAAACATTTAATGTTTATACAATTATTTGTACAAAGATAAACGGACACCATGGATCACGCAACCACCGATCAGAAGATAGCTCAGACTGAATACGACATTATGCCCCAAATCGCGGAACGTTGGAGTCCCCGTACTTTTTCCGATCGTGTGATCGATCAGGAAACAGTGCATCGACTCTTTGAAGCAGCCCGTTGGGCTGCGAGTTCCCGCAACTACCAACCCTGGCGTTTTATCTACGGATTGAAAGGAACAGAAGCCTACGATCGTATTCTGAATTCCCTGGTACCCTTCAACCGTCAGTGGGCCGAATCGGCTCCCCTGCTGGTCATGACCATCGTAAAGGAGCAAATGGACAACGGAAAAGACAATTACCATGCCCTGCACGACCTCGGCCTGGCTATGGGTAATTTCTCCGTACAAGCCCAGGATTTAGGCCTGGCACTTCACCACATGGCGGGATTTGACTGGAAAGGAGCCCACGAAGCATTTGATATTCCCGAGGGATACCATGCGGTAACGGTGGTTGCAGTAGGCCATTACGGAGGTGACCCCGAAACCCTTCCCGAAGATTTGCAGAAAGGAGAAACCACACCCCGCCAACGCAAACCCATTGATGAGATAGTCGGTGAAGGAACTTTCCCTCAGTAAGAAATTATGTACTTTAATAGAAGGACCCCTCTGGTTGGAGTGGTCCTTTTTTTCCTTTTACGCGAAATATTCTGTGCCCAGCTTCACGATTTTTTCAGGCGCTCTGGTGAAAGCTGTCGATGATCGATTTAAGGATCACAAACATGGGCTCGCGTCCTTCCTTGCTCACAAAACCATCTTCTTCGTCGAGTAAACTATCCTCTACAAAAGCCAATAGGTCTTCCTGCTTGGTTTCTTTAAAAAACACATCGAGCCGGTCCCGAAAGCGTTTGCTATCCACTTGCTGAAGTAAATCCCAGTTAGCTTCCTCGGCCTGGGAAAGCATTTCTTCGTCAACAGTTGACAAGGTCGCCCCCGATTTGTTGACCGATTCCCATATTACGAGCAAAAGGTATAGCAGATACTCTTTTTCCTGTTTGAGAAAGGCACTGAAGTTCTCGGTAAACAGATAGGAAAGCACCACGGGTTGGGCTGTTCGCAGACTATCCAGTGCTTCCTGTTGCCGGACCGGATCCTCACCCAGCTCTTCCAACACCTGGTCAATATGTTCTTCAGATACAAATGATAGTTCCATCGCGCAAATGTAACTAATATACGTAGAATCTGAGGTTCAAGATCCATGGGGATATATCAGGCCACAGCTTCAGTTGTATTGACTATCGAAGCCCCTCAATGTTTATACCACTTTAGTGAATACAGTTCACGGGTTGTCACCGGGGCTTTAACCGGGCTTTGGAAAGAAAGTGACTTCGGTGCGTTGATTGGCGACCTTAGCCTCGTACGAATAACCGGTTTGGACCGGGTATTTTTTTCCCATTCCCCTGGCCGAAATCCGGTCGGGTGCAATACCAGCCTGTTCCAGATATAACCGCAGAGCTTGTGCCCGCTGTCCGGAAAGTTCCAGGGCATAGCCATGCGACAATTCGGTATGGCAATGCAACTTAAGATACACGCCAAGATCAGGATGCGATTCCAGAAACTGAACGATGCGCTGGAGGTCGGGTACTGCCTCCGGTAAATACACATTGGTATTCGGCAAAAACTGGATCAAATCCAGGACTATACTCTGTTCCCGGCCAATAGGTTGGAGGGACAGACTCGTAGAGGCTTCCTGTGGAATGGAATCTCGCGACATGGTATCTGGTTCAACAAAGGCTGCACCGGGCACCAGTGTCTCCTCCGTGGCAATTTGCTGGTTTATTTGCACGGTCAGTGATTGGTCGATCGATTGACGACGTGTCTCTTTGATGCGATACCGCAGAGCGGTGGCATAATAAGCTTGTAACGGACCTGAAAGGTCATTGCGCATAGACTGGCGCACATTGGGACGCAGTCGCTCTTCGAGTTTTTCTGCTGCGGGATACTGCCAGTATGCAATGGGTAACAAGGTGCTGGTATCAGGAGGGCTGATCGGTAATTCCAGATTTTGAAGCTGTGATTCGAAACTGCCCGTGTTTTCATTGAGTATGAGCAGCTCATTTTCGGGTAATTGCTGACCAACCCGCGACAGGGCAGTATTGATGCTGCGTTGTTTTATTTCTGCTAATACTTCCTCGAATAAAATGGACTGAACCCGCACTAACATTTGCTGCTGAAAATCGGCAAATGGCAGGTTTCCCACCTCTCTTTGATTCAGGGAGTCACGCAGTCGCTGAGGTAATGGATTGAACAGGACGTAACCGCTGTCCCGGCGTTGGGCGAAACGTGCGCGCAATTGCTCGACCCTGTCTCTGGGTGACTTTGGAGCGGTGGCGGTATCACTGGGTGATGCCGACAAAAAGGGTTGATACTGGTTGTTGTCAAATTGAGCATCCCGCCGTACTTCCTGGGCCCGAAGCTGCCGGTTATAGTTATCCCGTAATTCGATCAGGTCGCGCTCGTTCCGGTTCAGGATGCGGTCCGACTTTCGGTCAAAACGGAAATTGAACAACCCCTTCAGTTGCCGTTCCAGCTGTTTGCCCAGCACTTGCTGACTCCGGTTTAGTGACTGGATTTGATCCTGAATATCCTGGATAATACGTTCCCTGTCCTGGTAAGTACTAATGTCTTGTAATGCTTCTCGCTTTCGCAAAAAAGGTTGATCAATCGGTGCGTTGTGGGGCTTTCGCATATCCACTATACGGCTGGGGGAAAAAGCCAGCTCTGAGGAAAGCAGGTAGAAGCCATACGCAGCATCAATGGGCAGAATAAACTCTTGCTCCAGCTGCCCCGAACGCACGGGGACAATTCGTTGGAAACTGGGTTGATCGATGGGAAAGTAGATCAATTGGGCAGAATCGACTGTCGCCGAAAGGTCCAGTGAACAGCGGACCAGTCGCACATCATCGGGCTTGGCGAGGTCGGGCAGAGCAGCAAAGCGCAATTGAGGGAATCCGGTTCGGTCACTAACGTAAATTGCCCGCTGGTTGGCTACCGAAACGTAAAGGTGCTCGTCGTTTGCAGCTCCGTTTACGTCGGGCCCCAGATTGAAGGGAATCTGCCAGCGATCAAGGGAGGATGACCGCGCCGTTACCATATACAGATCCTGTCTGCCATTACCTCCGGGCCGATCAGACGAATAGTACAACCGCAACCCGTCGGCTGCCAGAAAGACCGATGATTCGTGGCGGGGAGAGTTGATAGGAGCCGGTAGCCGTTCGGCTGGCATCCACTGGTCGTTTATTCCCCGCCTGGACAAATAAATATCCGCTGGCGCATCCGTACTTTTTGCACCACAAAAAAAGAGCAACCGCTCGTCGGTGCTAATGTGCCAATCGGTGATATGTCGAATACTGTCGGGCACAAACCCCAGTGCAGTACGATGATCGACCTCCCAGGAACGTCCATGCAATCGCAATCGCTCCAAAAAGGAACCAGATATCTCCTCACGCAACAACCAAATGAACCGTTCTCCCAGACCGACGGAAACGACCTGATCGGCCCCAAAGCCATTGAAGGGAGGCGGAATATGCACCGGTTGCTGCCACCCATCAGCCCAGGTACTGACCCACACATCAGGTAAGTTGGTGAGTCCCACATTAGCGGGGTGTTGAAGACGGGAAAAATACAGGCGGTTACCATCGGATGACAGCACCGGAGAGCTCTGAGCAAAGGTGTCCTGAGGAAACACCACTTGCCCCATTCCCGCAGGCAGGGCCAGCCCCATACCGAGGCAAAGGCCGACCAGCCAATTGATCAACACGGAATAAGCACGCATCATTTGGTTTCCACCAGTTACTAAAAATTGTTACACTTCGTACGTAATCTCCACCTCGTCGGTCGTTGGATGTGATTGACAGGTTAAGATATACCCATCGGCCACTTCGTCGTCGTCGAGCGCAAAACAAGTTTCCATTCGTACGCTCCCTTTGATCACTTTAGCCATACAGGTTGAACAAGCACCGGAAGTGCAGGAATAGGGAGGGTCGTATTTTTGCGAAAGCAAAACCTCCAGAATAGTCTTATTAGGCGGTACCTCCACATCGATCTCCTGTCCGTCTAAATGTACTTTTACGGTAGCTCCGGCTGATCCCGATACCTGTTGATCTTTCTTTGGGCTACCCGTGGTAAAGCGTTCGCTATGGATGTGATCATTATCGATACCCCTTTGCCGCAGGGCTTCCTCGGCTGTTTCGATCAAGGTGCCGGGGCCGCAAATAAAGTATTCTACCTGGTCGGTGCGGGGCGGAAAGTCGGCCAGGAGCTGACCGATAGCTTTGGCATCAATGCGGCCCACGGGGCCATCCCAGGTTATCTTTCCCTTGGAAAACAGCCCGCCAATACCCTTTGATTTTTCTCGTTTGGGCTGGCTGAGGGTGTAGCGAACAGCAAACTGCCCGCCGTACGTATTAGCCATATCGTCCAGGTCTTTCCGGAAGATGATGCAGTCCTCATTGCGATTGCCGTAGAGCAATACCACCCGGCTCATCGGTTCCCTTTCCAGGATAGTTTTGAGGATGGAACGCAGGGGAGTAATACCGCTGCCGGCACCGATCAGATAGTAATCTTTGCGTTGACCGGGGTCGACGGGGGTAAAGAATCGCCCCTCGGGAGGCATCACCTCAATGGTATCGCCTGCTTTTACCGAATCATTGATGTGGGTGGACACCAATCCATCGTTCACTTTTTTTACTGTAACGGCCAGGGCTTCCTCTTCGGGGCTACTACACATGGAGTAGGCCCGGCGCACGTCCTCCCCGTTCAACTGAAAGCGCAGGGTCAGGTATTGTCCGTGTTGGTAAGCAAAGGTCTCCTTCAGATCATCGGGAACCTCAAAAGCGACGGTTACCGCATCGGCAGTTTCGGGGGTAATCGACTTGACCCGCAGGGCGTGAAAGTGGTTGCTCATTTTTTCGTTTTTGTGTACTTTGAGTAGAGTGAATCGGAATACAGGTAATCTGTCCCGGCCAACTGGTGATTCTACCAATGGTGAAATGGATCAATTGCGGCATGTCCATTTCTGAAATGGTGTACTCGTTTCCTAACAGGTTGGAACCTCCTTCGGTTTACTAAAAATAACGCAGCAAAGGTATCAAATCAGGCTCGAATAGGTATGAAATGGGATGATTGGAAATATGTGATAGCCTATGTGGCTCCGTTGGCAGCCCTGTTCGGGCTTATCGTCCAGGGCGTTTGGTCGTGGTCGGGTATCTATGTGGGGTTTGTGCTCATTCCTGTTTTAGAGACCATCGGTCGTCGACCGGTTGATAATTTCACGCCTGAACAGGAACGCAGCCGGTCACTCGACCGGCTGTTCGATTGGTTGTTGTACCTTAATATTCCTTTATTGTACGGACTAATTGCCTATTACCTGATTGTCATCAATCAGGGGGGACTGGCTACTTACGAAGTGGTGGGAATGACCTGTTCGGTTGGCCTTATGGTTGGCACATCGGGCATCAACGTTGCCCACGAGCTTGGCCACCGAACTAACCGGGGTGAACAGTTGCTGGCCAAAATACTATTGCTTCCTGCCCTGTACATGCACTTTTTTATCGAGCACAACCGGGGCCATCACAAACGCGTTGCCACTCCCGAAGATCCAGCTTCGGCCCGATTGAACGAGCCTATTTATCTATTCTGGATACGGTCGGTTTTTGGCAGCTGGTGGAATGCCTGGAAACTGGAAAACCGCCGACTGCGCCAGCAGGGAACGGCAATCTGGTCGCTGCACAACGAGATGTTGGTCTTTCAATTTTGTCAAATTGGGTATCTGCTATTGGTGGGATTTATTCTGGGTTGGGTAATGATTCCCTACGCTATTTTCGTAGCTGTATTTGGATTCCTGATGCTGGAAAGTGTGAATTACATAGAGCACTACGGCCTGGTTCGCCGCAAAACCCGGCAGGGACGCTACGAACCCGTAGGCCCGCAACATTCCTGGAATAGTGATCACGAAGTAGGCCGTATCTTTTTGTACGAACTCACTCGCCACTCCGATCACCACTTTAAGGCGACACGTAAATACCAGGTACTACGGCATTTTGACGAAAGTCCGCAATTGCCCTTCGGTTACCCAACCTCTATTTTAATGGCTCTGGTTCCTCCGTTATGGTTTTGGCGCATGAACCGGGAGGTGGTGAGTTGGAGAGAGGGTGAATTGGAGAGAGGGTGAGTTGGAGAAAGGGCGAATTGGGGAAAGGGCGAATTGGGGAAAGGGCTGAACCCAATAGCCCCCCAATTAAGCAGAGACGCGATTTATCGCGTCTGATTCATGCCCGCGCCTGCTAGTACAATAACACCGTCCTGATCAGCAGCACCAGTCCAAATCCGACCAGGGCGATGCCGGCGATCTTGCGGAACCAGATCAGGTGAATTGGCTTCAGCCAGTAACGAATTTTTTTGGCCATCGCCACCTTTAGAAAATCAGTGATTACGATGGTACCCAGCAGACCAGTAAAAAACAGGGAAGCTTCTCCGCCTGCCATTTCATTGCGCAATACCACCGTACTCATCAGGCCTACCCAAAAGAAGAGGGTGAACGGATTGACGGAATTGATCAGGAATCCCTTTAACCACAGACTTAGGTAAGAGGACGTGCGCTGGGTCGACACGAAATCTGCCACGTATACATTTTTGGGGGGCACCAGGAAGGTAGCTAACCCAAATACTAATAATATCAAGCCTCCGGAAAGTCCTACTATTAAGGTGAAGGCATCGGATGCCAGTGCTTCCCGCACGTAGGCCAACCCCCAATAGACCATCAGCACGATCAACAGGTCACTGAGCCAGATACCGGTACCAACAACCAGTCCCGCACGCAGGCCTTCCTCCACACCGGTTTGCAACAGGGTGAAAAAAATGGGTCCTGCCATGATGCACAAGAGCATCCCCACCTTTACGCCTTCAAATACCAGATTCATGTTGATCGGGCTGCATAGCCCTTTTTGTGAAGAAAGTCCTGCCAGGTCTCCAGGCGTTGGCCCTTCATGACCCGGGGAAATTTATTTTGCCCCCCCATGCGCCCGTGGTGGCGATGGTAATCGTAAAACACCTCAATGGGTAAGGACTGAATGCGTATATCTTTCAAAACCGAAGTCCGCTCGGTGGCGTAATCGGCATTAACGGCCGATAATGCTTCATCCAGGACCGCAGCCATTTGCTGTTCGGTCACGTGCTCGGGACGGGGCGTGCCGATATACCACTGGTGGGCAAAAAAATTGCCATCCTCTACTGCTGCCACGGTAAATTCCGGAATGGAGAGGTTGAAAGCGCGCTCCACGGCCTGTATGCCCTGGTTCATATTGTCGATACTGAGATGCTCACCGCAAATACTCAGGTAGTGTTTGGTGCGACCGGTAATGATGATTTCCGATCGCTCCTTGTCGGTGAATTGCACGGTATCGCCAATAGCGTAGCGCCAGGCTCCGGCACAGGTGCTCAGTAGTAGAGCGTAATTCTCTCCCTCTTCAACCTGGTCGATGGACAACACCGGAGGATCGCCGATGGGGTTGCCATCTTCGTCGAAGTATTCTTCCCGGAAGGGTATGAATTCAAAAAAAATACCGCAGTGGAGGAGTAGCCGCATGGCCCGCGTCTCGGGACGCTCCTGGAAGGCGATGAACCCCTCCGACGCCAGATAGGTGTCCATATAGATCAATGGCTTGCCCATGAGTCGTTCGAAGCCTTTTTTATAGGGTTCGAAATGGACACCGCCGTGTACACATACCTGCAAATTGGGCCAGATGTCGTGAATGGTATCTAATTTGTATTGGTCGATAATGCGTTCCATCATCAATTGGAGCCAGGAGGGTATTCCGACGATGTAACCGATATCCCAGGAGGGAGCTTTGTCGGTAATAGCGGCAAGGCGGGAATCCCATTCGTTGATCCTGGAAATTCTGGCCCCGGGTTTATAATAGGGGCGGAGCCAAAAGGGTGGCTTGCTGGCGTTGATACCACTAAGGTCGCCGGCGTAAAATCCCCCCTGATCCAACAGGTCGCTGGTACCGCCCAGCATCATCATTTCTTTAGTAAACAGGTCGGGTGCAATATCGAAATTGGATAGGGATAGAAACGTTTTCAGCCCTGCTTTGCGCATGGCCCTGGTCATATCGTCGGTAATGGGGATGTGTTTGCTCGGAGCACCGGAGGTGCCTGAGCTAAGGGCAAAGTATTTCACCTTACCGGGCCAGGTGACGTTGTCGACCTTATTGAGCGACATATGCCACCATCGGTCGTGCATGGTATCGTAATCGTAGCGGGGCACCTGTTCCTGAAAAGCCTGGATAAAGGGCTTTGACTTCAGAATGTCCTTAAACCCGTAGTACTTTCCGAAAGTAGTGTGCTGTGCTTTCCGCAAAAGACGTCGCAATACCCGCCGTTGGTGATTGATCGGAGGAATCTGATCAAACTGATTATCAATTTTTTCGCCAATTTGAATACCGCGCTTGATCAATTTTCCCAGAATGGCCATAACGGAAGGTTTTATCAGGTCGAAGAATCAAGAGTCACTCCTAAAGATACGAGGTACTTACCAATTTTTGGCGAAAGCCCTGATTCGCCAGGGCCAGCTAGCTCTGTATCGTTAGTACCAGTCGTCGACTACTGGCGTGATCACGAAATTCACATAAATAAATACCCTGCCAGGTACCTAAATTAAGGCGTTGGCGGGAGATAGGTATGGTGAGCGAATGTCCGATCATGGCCGCTTTGATGTGAGCGGGCATATCATCGGGACCTTCCAGGGTATGGGTAAGGAAGGGAAGATCTTCCGGAACAATATGGTTGAAAACCGATTCGAAATCGGTCCGTACCGAGGGGTCGGCATTTTCATTGATGGTAATGGCAGCCGATGTGTGCTGGATAAATACGTAGAGAAGGCCGGCGCGTGGCCAGTGGTCGATTTCTGCCTCGATGTGGCGGGTAATCAGGTGATACCCGCGCGACATGGGCGGTAATTGCATTTCTTTTTGCCAAATCATGGCACGAGGATAGGAAAATTAGTTGGGTATAGGGCAGCGTAACTGGCCAAAATAATACATAATGCCGGCCTTTAGAAAGACATAGCTATCGTTGTTGGCGCTGTTACCCCGTTGTGTCCCGGGCAGTCCCAGCTGGCTATTGTCCACGTCGGGCAATTGAATGGATCGGTCGGAAAGCATGGCAGCGATTTCGCCGCGTTGGCGCTCCAGATCACTGAGGTCG
>JASBTH010000368.1 GCA_030148525.1 Saprospiraceae bacterium
TACCACCTGAAAAATACCTGACCCGGACGGAACAGGGCCGAAATCAGTATCATGGGAATCTCCCGTCGTTGTACTTCCCGGAGGTAATTAAACCAGAACTCGTACTTGACAAACACCACCAAATCGGGACGCGCAATATCCAGGAACAGGCGCACCGAGGATGGAATGTCGGCCGGCAGATAACACACCAGATCAGCTCCATCGTAATTCTTGCGTAACTCGTAGCCCGAGGGCGAAAAAAAGGTGAGTATGACCAGGTAGTCGGGGTGGTGCTCCCGGATGGCTTCGATCAGGGGGCGTCCCTGCTCAAATTCGCCGAGAGATGCGCAGTGGATCCACAGGCGGGGCCGGCTTTCCGGCCAATTATACAGCTCCTGGAATAATCGCTCATCCCAGCCAAGACGGCCCCGAACCCAGCGTCGGGCTTTACCGTGAAAAAGACTGGCCAGCCGATAGCCCAGTACCAGCCCTAAAATACCCAGGTTATAGATCGTATGCATTAATAATAAATAGCTTCTCCTTCAGTTACATAAAATGGAAGAACCCAGGTCGCCCGGAGACCAAACAGTACATCAGTGCGCTGCCCTTTACCAGTGCCGCGCAGATCGTATTGGTAACCGCGCAATCCTTCGGTACGGGCTTGAGTGCATTCAAAGCTGAGAGCGAAATTGATGCGACCGTCGGCCGAGAGATACTGGTAACCTACCGACTGATGCAGGGCAATTCCGGCGGAAAGCCGGTCGTAGCCCTTTTTATAGGCTTCCGACAGGGGGGCGACACTGCGGGAAGGGTCGTCCTGGATGCGTATTTTGTGGCGGAAGTAACCCAGTCCCAATTCAAGTCGTATACCCGACCGGGCGGCACCTTGACCCAATGGGATTACCTTACCGCCGTAAACAGTAGTAAGCCAAGCCCGCATGCGCAATTGAACGTCCGCAAATGAGCGGTCATTGCCAATAATGCCTCCATCGGTAGTGCGCAAGCCGGAAAGTACGTCTTGCTTAACCCGATTGCCAAAGAAAAATGCCCCGTGGACTCCCGCAAACCATTGGGTGGAATCAAAAAGCCATTCGGCGCGTAAACCCGGACTCAGGCTACTGCCAAAACGATCGGCCAGGTCTCCACCCGGCTGAATATAGCCATAACTGGCGTGCACCAAAATGGCATCTCCCGTATTTACGGGACTGAGTTGTGCCTGACTTTGAACCGTTAGCATTGTCAGGAAAAGCAAATGGATTAGTTGGCGCATTGCCGGCAATTTGCGGAAAGAATTGGAAATAACATAAAGTTGAATCGCTAATTAATACCTTTAGGCAAACGCTTGTTCCCGCCTGTAAAAAAATGCTGACATGGAAGCAACTAAGAATGTGCTAGTTACCGGTGGTGCCGGTTTTATCGGTTCTCACCTGATCAGACACCTGGTGCAAAACTACCCGAATTACCGCATTATTAATCTCGACAAATTAACCTATGCCGGCAATTTGGAAAACCTGCGTGATGTAGAAAACGCTCCGAATTACGTTTTTATTAAAGGAGATATTCTCGATATCCAGCTACTGCAAAATCTTTTCCAGGAATACCAAATAGATTCAGTCATACACCTGGCAGCGGAATCCCACGTGGATCGCTCCATCTCCAACCCCATGCAATTTATTGAAACCAATATCGTGGGCACGGTCACTCTGCTGAATGCTGCACGTACCGCCTGGGAGGGCGAGTACGAGGGTAAACGCTTTTACCACGTTTCGACCGATGAAGTGTACGGAACGCTGGGGGAAACAGGACTTTTTACCGAAGATACCTCCTACGATCCCCGTTCGCCCTACTCGGCTTCCAAAGCCAGTTCCGATCACCTGGTGCGGGCATATTACCACACCTTCGGAATGCCGGTCATTTTGAGCAATTGCTCCAATAATTACGGTCCTTATCAGTTTCCGGAAAAATTACTGCCCCTGATGATCAACAATATTCGCCACGAAAAAACGCTGCCTGTATACGGGGATGGGAAATACACCCGCGATTGGCTTTGGGTGGGCGATCACGCCTCGGCCATCGACCGGGTGTTCCACGAGGGTAAAGACGGTGAGACCTACAATATCGGAGGTAATAACGAATGGAAGAACATCGACCTGGTTCACGAACTATGCGACCTGATGGATGAATTGCTGGACCGGCCCGCCGGTTCATCACGAAAGCTAATCACCTTTGTGAAGGATCGTCCCGGCCACGACCGACGCTACGCCATCGACGCCACCAAGATCAAGGATGAACTCGGTTGGGAACCCACCGTACAAGCACGCGAGGGATTGCGCCTTACGGCAAAATGGTATCTCGATAATACCGAATGGGTTGAGCGAGTAACCTCCGGTGAATACCAAAAGTATTACGAACAACAATATCAGCAGGAAGCGGGTTGATTAACAGTCGATTACTCTGGCATATTGGGTGTTCGCCCGCATTTTCCGTATGTTTGCGGCATATCCAAAATACGAGTAGCGGTCTTGTTTTGCCGAAAGGCAACACATTGGCAACCGCAAAAATTAAAACAAACTATGAAATTGCAGAGAAGTACAATTATACTGGCCCTGGCTATGCTGGCTCTGGGTTGCAGTGAAAAAGATTCCGATGTGCGGGCTGCTGCCCGTGAATCCCTGCCCGAACGTCCGGCCAGTGATATTTTCTCCCAGGCAAGCACTGGTAATCAGGCAGTTGCTACCAGTGGAGTGATGCACTATACCTGCCCCAATAATTGCGAAGGCGGCGGTGGTGATGTTCAGGGCAATTGCCCGGTTTGTGGCACCGCCCTGGAGCACAACCAGGCGTACCACGATCAACCGATCAACGTTAACAACCAGACACCGCCCCCGATCAGCAATGCGGCTAACGGAGCTGGTCAGACTACCGGTGTATTCCACTACGTATGTCCCGACGGACACGAAGGTGGAGCTGCCTCCGAAGGTACTTGTGCCAGTTGCGGAAAAGCCCTGGTACACAACCAGGCATATCATGCACAACCCGCAGCCACACCAACGCCGCCGGCCGGTAATGTCATGAATAATGTGACCATGCCTAATCCTCAGACACCAGAACCTGCACAGAATGCAGCGGGCGTTTACCACTACACCTGCTCAAATGGTTGTGCCGGAGGTGCCGGATCAGCTGTCGCTTGTAGTTCTTGTGGTGCTACCCTGGTACACAATCAGGCGTATCACAATTAAGACCACACCCTGACTACTCATTACAAGCACCATGCATGGTGTCTCTACGGATGGATGTATGACCCCGGTCATACATCCATCTGTTTATTCCTGGACATTGGTCCCTATCGCCCTGGCTTTCCCTATTTGCATCATATGGGAAGGGATGTTGCGCTGAATGACGGCTACAATCTCATCCAATACGTGGGATCGCACCTCATTGGGTAAATGAACCATACTTATTTCCCGGACTCTGGGTGGGCCGGCGAGTTTCTTGATCATGTCTTCCCGCTCACTACCCAAATGGAGGGTAGTAAGCTCTGGCAGAAAGGTCACACCTCCTTTGTATTCAACGATGCGGCACAGGGATTCAATGCTGTTACTTTCGTAAAAAAACAGGTCCTGGCGATGGGAGCGTTGGGAAAGTTCACAGAGATTATCGACTTGGTCCCGAAAGCAGTTACCTTCCTTCAAGAGCCATAGGTCATCGGTAGTAATATCAGTAACACGCACCTTTTCCTGGTGGTAAAGTGAGTGCTCCTCCGATACAAACAGCATAAAACGTTCGTAAAAAAGGGGCTTTACCAACAAATTGGTTTTGGATTTGATAGGCGTGGAAATAATACCGGCGTGCAGATCGCCAGTACGTATGCCCTCCAATATCTCCAAGGTAAGCATTTCCTTAATGTGAACTTTCAGGTCACCAAACTGCCGATTCAGATCACTGATAAACAGGGGAAGCAGGTAAGGAGCGAGGGTGGGAATTATGCCAATACTGATCTCACCGCTGATCTCTTCCTGTAGACCGAAGGCAAAATCCTTCAATTGCTCGGCCTGGGTAAGGAGCATTTGGGTCTTTTCCAGAAAGAGCTTGCCCTCAATGGTCGGGGTGACCGGTTTTTTGGATCGGTCGAACAACACTAATCCCACTGCTTCTTCCAGCTTTTTAATGCGCAAACTCATCGCCGGCTGGGTAATACCCACTGATTTGGCAGCTTTACTGTAGCTCCCGTGTTTGGCCAGGGCCAAAGCATATTCGAGTTGTTGCAGCGTCATGAAGAGTGGATTAGAATTATTTATAGGTCTATAAAAGTAATAAATGATAATTATAGCATCTTTGCTCCACTCAAACAAATATACCGCTTCCAAAAAGGTTGGGCTTTGCCCAACCTTTTTACGCGAGTATAACGAAAGCCAACGATTCGGGCGTGGAGTGTGACTCCCGCCCGTTCTTTTTCTAAATCACACACTATGAGTCAGCTACACTCCTACGTTTTTGAAGGTAATCTGGAAGGAACCCTGCAATTGCTGCAAGAGCAGCCGGGGTTACTGGACAAACCTGACCAACGAGGTTTTCCGCCCCTGGTACTGGCTTGTTACAGTGACCAGTATGCCATTAGTAAGCTCCTGTTAGAAAAAGGGGCGAATGTCGAAGCTCGTGACGGCATGGGCAATACGGCTCTGATGGGAGTAGCCTTCAAAGGCTTGTCTGATATGGCCAAACTATTGGTCGAGGAGTACGGTGCAGATGTCAACGCAACAAATAAGGCTGGCGGGACCCCGCTAACCTTTGCAGCGACCTTCGGGCAATATGATATGGTAGTACAGCTGTTGACCTACGGTGCTGATCCTGCCCATGCTGACCAGGATGGACATACGGCCCTTTCTTTAGCAAAAGCCAAAGGCCACCATCAGATCGTGGCCTTGCTTTCTGATGATAGAGGATCATAAGTAAATGTATGAGTGGCTTGCTTTCCTGTCCATTTGTCAGGTTGGCCCGGTCTTTTTGCTAAGCGGCTGAGGAGCAAAAACTCACGTCGTATTTGGTGCAGTGCAGTTAGCCCCGCTTAGAATTGGGACTGTAGTAAGCCGGCTACATTTAGCGGTTCCTTATTTCAGTCGCTATGACTTCTTTCTGCTTTCCCACGCTCATTGGTGGTCAGTAATTCCTCCAGCATTTCGGCGATCAGTTCCTTTTGCACGGGCTTCGTAAGGTATTCGTCCATTCCGATAGACAGGCACTTTTCGCGTTCGCCCTTGATTGCACTGGCTGTAAGTGCAATAATGACAGGTTGTTTGTCCAGGTCAAGACTGCGGATGTTACGGGTAGCTTCGTACCCATCCATTTCGGGCATTTGAATGTCCATAAAAATCAGATCGGGTGTTTTTTCTTGTACAGCCTCCAGGGCGATTCGGCCGTTGGTTGCTTCCCGAATGTGTGCATCGGGTAGGAATTTGCGTACCAACGTCCGGATCAATAGCATATTCATCGGAAAATCTTCGACCAGGAGTATGGAAAATTTCGTTTGCCCGTTTTGGTCGTCGGTGAGTGTGAAATCCTTTGTCCGAGCGTCCCCGGGGGGTTTTTGGGTCTTATTCATATCCTGCACCTCTTTCAGGATATCATAGAGTTGTTCAATTTTTACTGGCTTATGAATGTGGTGCAGGATTTGGATATGCTCAGTTTCCCGGATCCCTGCTTCGTCAAGTGTATTGTGCAACAGGAGTACGGACAGTTGTGCGATAGCTGGATTGGTATGCTTTCGGATCATCTGTATCGTATCTATTCCGGAAAGGTGCGGCATGTCGAAATCAATAATGGCCAAGTCCACATCCGGGTATAACTCCAGTAATTCCATGGCTTCCAGTCCGTTACTGGCAGTCAGGCTTTCAACTTGCCACTGTTGGAGGTGTTCTGCCAGGATAGCCCGTACGTTGGGGTTGTCGTCGACAATGAGGATCTTTTGTAGATCATCCAATCGCATATTCCGGATCTCGGGTCCGCGGCGGTATGGCAATTCCAGCTCAAAGGCAAAGGTGCTGCCAATACCAGGTTCGCTGTCCAGTTCGATCCGACTGTCCATCATGGCTAGCAAGTGATTGGAAATGGCGAGTCCCAGACCGGTGCCACCATAACGCCGTGAGGTTGAGCTTTCGGCCTGTACGAAGGCCTTGAATAGCTTTTTGCGTTGCTCTTCGCTAATACCAATGCCGGTATCGCGCACCTGGAAGCGGAAGCGTCCGGTATCTGATTGGGTGCTGTCCTGTACAAATTTGACTTCAAATTCAACTTCGC
>JASBTH010000371.1 GCA_030148525.1 Saprospiraceae bacterium
AACAAATGTACTCCCTCTTAAAAAACTACCTACCGGGCCAGGACAACCGCTATGCCGGTTACGTGACCAAGCTGGTCATGCTGGGTGTCGATCTGGCGTTCGCTGCACTGGCCTTTTTCGTTGCCTTGTTGGTGACGAACAACTTCGCCTTTGCTGCCGCCGGCGTGTTCTTCCTGGGGCAGGCATCCCTCATCCTGCTGGGCCTGCGGGCCATTTCCTTCGTGCTCTTCCGGACCTACCTCATTATCATCCGCTTTGTGGGGCTGCGCGACGTGCGCAACGTCTTCTACGCGGTGACCTCCTCCTCGGCCGCCTTTGCGTTACTGGTCTGGCTGATGCCAAAACTGTTGCCCGGCGAGGAGACCCTCAGCATCATCCTGGTCGACTACGCCGTGTTGCTCATCCTCTGTGAAGGATTCCGGGCCCTGCTGCGGGTTACCTTCGACGAACTGCGGATACGCGGTGCGGGCTCCCGCCTGAATACCGCCATCTTCGGAGCCGGCGAAATGGGCGGCATGCTGGAGAAAGTGCTAAAGCAAAACCTGTCGCAACCCTACCGGACTGTAGCCTTTTTTGATGACAATCAAAAGGTGCACGGAAAATTCCTGAACGGCGTGCGCATCTACGACCCCTCCACCCAGTTCGAGCAGGTGATGGATAAGTACGATATCCGGGTGGCCATCATCGCCATCAATCAGCTGCCCGACGAGCGGCGGATCGCCTTTATCAATCAGTGCCTCAAAAAGAAGGTACACGTGATGAAGGTGCCGGCCACCGAGCGCTGGCTGAGCGACAAACTCGACATCGGACAGCTGCGGAAGATCCGCTTCGAAGACCTCCTTAACCGGGCACCCATCCAGTTGGATCAGGAGCGGGTACAGAACAGCATCAACGACAAAACCATCCTCGTGACCGGGTGTGCGGGCTCCATTGGCAGCGAGATCGTGCGCCAACTATTACGCTACCAGCCGAAACACATCGTGGGCATCGATCAGGCCGAAACCCCGCTGGCGGATATTTCGCTTTCGCTAAAACCCCATATCAAGAAGGGTACTTTCTCGACCATCATCGCCGATGTGCGCGATCCCGATGCCATGCGCCGCATCTTCGCCAGGTACCGGCCCGACTATGTGTTTCACGCGGCAGCCTATAAACACGTGCCCATCATGGAGCGCTTCCCGGAAGAGGCCATCAAAGCCAATGTGCAGGGGTCGCTCAACGTCGCCCAACTGGCGTCGGAGTTCAATGCGCGCCGCTTCGTGATGATCTCGACCGATAAGGTGGTGAACCCCAGCAACGTGATGGGGGCCAGCAAGCGCATCGCCGAAATGTACGTGCAGTCCCTGAATTTTGCTGCGGGCAATACGACCCAGTTTATCACCACCCGATTCGGAAATGTACTGGGCTCCAACGGTTCGGTCATTCCGATCTTTAAACGCCAGATCGAGGCCCGTAAGGCCGTGACCGTCACCCATCCGGAGGTCACCCGCTTCTTTATGACCATCCCCGAGGCCTGCCAGCTCGTGCTGGAAGCCGGGGCCATGGGCAATGGGGGAGAGATCTTCGTCTTCGATATGGGCGAGCCGGTCCGCATCGTGGAACTGGCCGAAAAGATGATCCAGATGGCCGGACTGACGCCCGGTCAGGATATCGACATTGTCTTCACCGGCCTGCGTCCCGGCGAAAAACTCTACGAAGAACTCCTCGACGAAGCTGAGAATTCCATCCCCACCCACCACCCCAAAATCAAAAAGGCGCAGGTACGCACCTACGAACACGAGCACGTGAGCCTCGAGATCGAGCAGCTCATCGAGTCTGCCCTGCGCGGTGAACCTGCCGACCGCATCGTCCAGCGGATGAAGGATCTGGTGCCGGAATACACAAGCCAGAATTCCAACTTCACCCGCCTCGATCAGCCCCAGCAACAAACCGGCGGCGGCAGTAATTCCGGCTAGGAAGTCGGTCGGTGCACGATCCTCTGGATCGTGTAATTATTTAGGAGAAAATATACCGCTTCCGAAAAGTTTTGGGCTTCGCCCACCCTTTTCACGCGAGTATATACTCGACTCGAAGTGGTTTGGGAAGCCAAACCACTTCGTTGTCGGTATAGACTTCATATCTACTCTGAGGATTGCATTACACCCAATGGGCTAGATCAATAACCAGAAAGTAAAAGATACTTGGTCACAGATAGACCCTTAGGTCGATCCGGTTGTGCTGCGGTTCAAGATTCGTTATGCTGGCATGATCCTGGTCGATCCAGAGGATCGACCTCCAAAGGAAGTCGGTCCTCTAGTGCGGCGGGTCAAGATTGTTTAATCTTCGAAGAAAACGAAATCTTATATTCCGTACCTAACGGCACGGTTTTTTCTTGTCCGATTATAATTTCTAATCGGGATAGGTAGGTGGTC
>JASBTH010000388.1 GCA_030148525.1 Saprospiraceae bacterium
CCCTCCTGATGATCGATGTGGACCTGCGTTACGTCTATGGTCTCACCAGTTTCACAGACCAGTTTACGGGCCCCGATGGCGGTCCCAGCCTGCACAACGGTGTTTTGCAAATTGGGCTGGGTTTGCGAATATTTTGAGATCAGAGGTTAGTAATCAGAGGTCAGAAATAAACCTAAATTTCTGACCTCTGACCTCTGACCTCTGATTTCTGATCTCTGACCTCTGACCTCTGATCTCTGATCTCTGATCTCTGACCTCTGATTTCTGATCTCTGACCTCTGACCTCCGATTTCACTTCAACTGCTCTTGATAATCCTTTAACACGTCCCACTGTTGGTTGGCAGCGAGGCGGGCCTGGGCGGGCCAGGTTTCCGGGTCGTGAACAAGTAATTCGGGATTGGTTTCTTCCAGGATGGTGCGTAGATCCTGTGGGTCAGATTTTGCAATATCCTGGAAGCGTTGGATGCCCCGTTCGCGCAGAATCTGTTCAATTTGCGGGCCAATGCCTTCGATCAGTTGCAGATTATCAGCTTCTTCTTCCGGTGCGGGTCGTGGCTTATCAGAACTAATGAGCGCTTCCGGGTTATCCTCCTTCAGGCTGCTCAGTCGTCGTGCCTGACTTACCCAATTGTCTTTCTCAATACGCCCCTCGAAGAATTGTATCTCTTTGGTGACCCGTTGGATATCCTGCGGAGTCCATTTACTGATTTGTTCATAGGTAAATACACCGGCATCATTCAGTTTTTTTTCCAGAAAGGGGCCAAGGCCGTCAATCAGCGTGAGGTCGTCTTTTTCGGCCTGCTGGAATCGGGAGCGGTCGATGTGTAGCACATTCATACCATCGTCACCGACTACGTCGGGTTCTTCGACATCGCGTACTTCGGGCGTATCTATGACCTGCTTGGTTGTTCCCTGTGTTTTGCTCAGTGTGGCGATCGTTTCTTCGAGTTGATCGTTTTCGGCTTCGAGTTGAGCCACCCGATCTTCCACTGCGGCCAGGCGACTCGACATATTGGTGTCTGCCGTTGATTCGTTGCCACCCGGTCCAAGCTTGGTCCGCAGCCCCAGGATTTGCTCGTTCAAATCCTCAATGGTGGTTTGTTGGCTTTCCTGAGCCGCCCGTTCTTTTTCCAGTTCGTCTTTCAGGTAGGTGATCTGGTTGTTCAGTTTGCCGCGTTCTACTTCCAGGCGTTGGGCCCTTTCGCTGGTTTCGTCGAGCTCGTATTGTACCTTTTTCAGGTCGGCATCGCGGAGGGAAAGATCATTGGTCAGCTGCTGGATTTTTTCGTCCCTCTGACTTATCTCGGCGTCCTTTTTTTTTAGTTCTCGGCGCAGTTCTCGCACGCGCCGGCCCCGCAATACATATCCGATCAACAGGCCAAACAGAAAGGATACGAGGCAGAATGCCAGAAAGAGGAGACTTTCCCGTTGGGTAAATTCGGTAAATAACTGATTGAGATCCGGAAATTGCATAGCGGATGATTTAGGACTCTTCTTGAATGATAAATTCGACGCGCCGGTTCTTTTGCCGGCCTTCGTCCGTGCGGTTGGGAGCTACTGGTTTGGATTCGCCCTCGGAAGCTACATCGATCCGTGAGGCGTTGACGCCCAACTCTTCCATGTATTTCTTGGTGTTTTCGGCCCGATCCAGCCCCAACCGGTAATTGAACTTGTCGGTATCAATACTGTCGGTATGGCCTACAATGGTCAGGCGACTATCGGGATTGAGCGACATATAGGTGTTGACCGAATCCATATAGTAAATACAGGACTCTCCGGGGCGGAATTCGGCCGAACCAAATTCGAAATTGGCGTCCGTGAAGGACATATTGGTAAAGGTAAAGGCTTGTTTTTCGTAGTCGCTATCGTTGCGCAAAAATCCGTCGAAGGCTACCGGTCGACGCAGAGCACCGGTTTGATCGAGTTGGTAGTCGAGGCTAATGCGGTCCTCATTAATACCACGACGCATTAACTCCTGACGTAAGGCAGCTGCCCGGGCAACTCCGATATTTTCGTAGAAACCAACTTCTATATCGTTTTCAGCGGTAGTGTAGCGCCCGGTGATCGTCAGGTTTTTTGTGGGCTTAGTAAGCAAATAGGTAGCGACTGAGTCCAGGAAAACCTGGTTGTTCTCATTCAGGCGCGGACTGACCGATGCGGAATCAAAAGCAAAGTGGTCGTAGCCCCGCAGCACAATGGTGTCGCCGTCGCGGAAGAGCAGGGTATTCAGGCGTACGTCTTCCGGAGTCTCCGGGCCGCACATTTGGCGTACCTGACACACAAAATACCAACGACCAAGGAGGAGAAAGGCCAAGAATAGCAGAAAGAGGAGCAATGCTCTCATAGTATTTCTTTTGGCGAATTTATTCGGGCACCGACCGATAGCTTTTTTTGCGAAAGCAAAACCCGCAAATCCCCATCAATAAACGGTTTGAGGGACCCGGTAGATACGCCGTTCGTATCAAACATATGAAATTTATTCCACAAAACGCCACCATGCCAGATTAGCAATCTATTACCATAAGCGCTATTTTGAGGCTATCCAAAATCCGACTACTATGAAATTGAGATGTACGACCAGTAGTGTGCGAATCCGGATCCGACGATCCGAGCTGGAGCTTTTTGATCGCGAGGGCCGAGTTGCGGAACAGGTGCACTTTCCGGGTGGTTCCATACTAACTTTTGCGCTGGAGCGCATTTCGGGACTCGCCTGGGAAGCTGCTTTGACAGACGGAACCCTGCGTATCGGTATGCCGGAAGCTCAGGCTGAACTATGGATGCACCCCGACCGGG
Source organism: Saprospiraceae bacterium (assembly GCA_030148525.1). GTDB lineage: Bacteria > Bacteroidota > Bacteroidia > Chitinophagales > Saprospiraceae > DT-110. The sequence continues at coordinate 2,794 of JASBTH010000388.1, forward strand.
TAGGCTTTGAAGAGCAACTGCCGGTAGCCGGAAAATCCGCTACCTTACATCTGTTGATCGAGAAAGATTTTCCCTGTCTGCACCGCACCAATGAGGATAAAACGGATACTTTTCAGGATCTGGCTGATCGAAGTTAATTCAACACGTAATCCTCGAGATTCAGGAGGTCGTGTAATTGACCGGCTGCATACCAGGAGCTGTAATAATACTTTTGTTGCTTGCCCCGTAACTGGACGAGTTTTAGCTGGGCCTCCACCAGTTTTTGCAAGCGGCTGTTCAGGAGGAAAACCGAAGAGGTTCCTACGCGGAATTTATCGCGTTCGGCCTCGACAAGTCTTTGATAATTAGCTACCACTCCTTCGTATTGCTGAATCTGTTGGGTCGCTAGTTCCCACTGACGGTAGGAATTCTCAATCTTAGTAACGATCTGTTGCTGCTTTTCGTCGATGAAGCGCTCGGTATCGAGCATTTTGACTCGTACCTGTTCGAGTTTTCCCCGCTCTTTACGCAAAAAAAGGGGAAAGGACGCCTTGATCTCCCATTTATAGTTTTCCGTTAGGAGGTTATCGATGAAAGCCTGTTCGCCATCTTCGGGGAAACCGGCGAGGTCGAGGCCATTACCAATCAGGGTGTAACCAGCCGATAAAAATGGTTTGAGTTGCTCTTTCGCCCAGCGTTCGTCGATGGTAAGCTGCTCGAGTTTGCCAATCTTCATTTGCAGCTCCGGGTGCGTCTGGCCAATAGTCAGGCGCACGCTACTTTGCCAGTCGATTGCCGGGGGCGTAGCCAAAATGTCATCGGGAACGAAGGGTACCGGAAGAGTTCCGGTGGGAGGTGTTCCCCAAAGGAAATAGCTCAGTCCGATGCTGGCTTGCTCCAATGCCAGTTGTGCATCCTGGAGGAGTAATTGTTGGGTTTGCAACTGGATGTAGGTTTCGAGGGTATCGATACCGGGCATAGCTCCCTGAAAGAAGCTTTCGCGGGTTGATGCCAGCCTTTCAGCGATGAGGTCCAGGGCGTTGCGAGCTACCTCCCGCTGATCATAAGCAACGGCCCAGTCGACATAGGCCAGGATGGTCTGGTACGCTAACTCATTGAGCAGGAACCGTCGTTCATTTTGGCTGACTTCTATGCCGATCTGGGCTTTCTGGAGGTCGGCCCTTGGCTGGTCGATGAGGAGTCCCTGTAGCAAGGGCACCTCCACCCCTAAAAATGCCTGACCGGCGGTGGGGAGAGACCCTTCCGGGTTGAGAAATTGTCCGCTGGCCGTTTGGTATCCGGCTTTGACCTGGAGGCCTGCGATACTGGTCTGGCTTTTTAGCCCAAAATCACCAGTGCGCCAATAGTTTTTCCCATCAAATGATTTACGTGACCAATCGGCATAGGCTTTGGGGTCAAACGATCCGCGGGCAGAACGCAGGGCAGCTTCGGCCATCGCTGGCGGAAGGCTGGCTCGTACAGCGGTAGGATGGTTACGCATGACGTATTTCATGAGCTCCTCAATGGTGAGCACACTGTCGGGCGACTGGCCCCGTCCGCCCTGAATGAATACGCCAAAGAGGACGAACACAAGGCAGACAGCTTTAAGAGTAGCAGATGAAAACATGGGAATTATTTAATGCTTTTAGCGGGCGCCTTTAATTTAGGCTCCTTGTTATTACCGCGCTCGTAATAATCGGGGGGGAAACCGTTGAGGCGACGCCATACTTCATACCACATGGGCACGTTATTGAGCAGTGCAATACCCTGGGCTCCACTACCTACCCGCAAAGCCTCCGGCCAGGATTTGTCACCAGTGGGGCGCACCAGAATGCGGTATCTGTTTTTGGCATCGGTAATTTGTTGGTCGATGGCCGCCACTTCTCCTTTATAGGTACCGAACGACATACCGGGCCAGCCGGAGAAGACGAAAGCGGGCCAACCGTCGAAGATGAATCGAACTTCCTGCCCCATTTCTACCAACGGCAAATCCATGGGTCGGATAAACAACTCCACCGCCAGATTGGCTTTGGCCGGCATGATCGTAACAATACCTTCTCCTTCCTTAACAGTCTCGCCAATACCGGGCTTAATGGCTTTGGTGATATAGCAATCCTGAGGGGCCGTAATATAGTAGAAGGAGCTTCGTCTCTCGTAGTTTGACCGTTGGATCTGCAGTTTATTTACTTCGGCCTCGGAGTCGTAGAGTGTGGAGAGAGTAGAAAACTTATCAGACTCTGCTTTATTAATTTTCTGGTTGTACTCTACCGGAACAGAGGCGAGCTGTAAGCGAATATTAGCTAATTCGTTGCGGGAAATTTGCAGTTTATTTTCCGCAGCTATCAATTTGGTTCGAGCCTCCTGGGCTTTTAGCCGCATATTTTCGAGTTTGGTTAATGACTCGATGTCCTTTCTGAAAAGTTCCTGTGCACCCTCCAGCTGGCGATTGGCCGTTTGTACATCAATACGCGCTAATTCAAGCGCAATGCTATCGGATATGATCTTTGCCTTAGCCTGGAGGATTTTATTCCGTAATTGTTCCTCCTTTAAGGTAGCTTCTTGCTGTAACCCCTTGATCTGGGCTTCCAGGGCAGTGACTTTTCCGCGATAGGAATCTATGGCCGATTCCTTGGCAAGAACCTGATTAGTGGTGCGTTGGATGAGGTCGGGATCAAAATATTCGGCTTTGATCTCCGAAAGATAGACAATAGTGTCACCCGCAGGGATAAATTGCCCTTCCTGCACGAACCATTGCTCGATCCGGCCGGCAATAGTGGATTGAATGGTTTGGGGCCTATTGGAAGGATTAAGTGTGGTTACTACCCCGTCGGATTGAATATTTTGCGTCCAGGGCAGAAACAGCATCACAATAATTACAATAAAAACACCATAGAGCCAGCGCACAAACATGCGGTTCGATCCCGAAAGCTCCGTTTTGGTAAAGGAGTTGAAATCGCGTTGCCGCATGCGTTGTTGAACGGTATTTTCTGAAATATTCAGCATAATGGTTCCTCCTGCAGTTAGTGAATAGATTTTCAGCCTTACTTGGTCTCCAGGTTAGGAATACCACGAGTAAGCATTTCGGATTCTGAGGTTCGGAATACGGCTTTAAAGTATTCGGTATGGATCAAATCGTCGAAAGAACCTTCGTCGATGATCCGGCCCTGTCGCATAATAATGATGCGATCGCAATGGCTGGCCATGATCGGATCGTCACTGACGACGATCAGGGACCAGGGCCGCTCGCGGTTTGAGAGCAGACGAGCGAATCGCAGGCGGTCGCTGGTTTCCATCCCGCGGAACATGCCTTCCACTGCCAGCATCCTGGGCTCACCCACGATCGCCCGGGCTACCATCAGCCGGGTGCGAACGGACCGGGAAACATTCATGCCACCGGGCAGTAACTCGGTATGTATTCCCTGGGGTTGCCGGTCGATAAACGGATTCAATCCAACGTCTTTAAGGGCTTCCAGAACCCGGCGAACGTCCACGTCATTCTCTCCCAAAGAGACATTTTCGAGGATGGTACCCCGAAAAATATCTTCTTCCTGACAGACATCACCAATAGCACTGCGCAGGCTTTCCATATCCAGGCTACCGGCCGAAAAACCGTTGTAGGCAACCGTACCGGAATAGTCAGTGTACAAGCCGGCCAGGATCTTTAATAAGGTCGATTTTCCCGATCCATTGTAGCCCGCAATACACAGCCTTTCCCCCGATTCAACGTTTAGTGACAGGTCCTGAATGGCCGGTCGTTTGGAGTCGGAGAAAATGTAGGAGAGCTGATGGGTCTGGATACTAAGTCCTTTTTGAGAGTCAATCTGATCGAAGGACAATCCCGAGGGTTCCTCGATGGGAAGATCCGTAACGTGTCCCAGCTTTTCCAGGGCAGTAAGTACATCGTATATTGTCTCCATGGTCAGAATTAGTTTTTCGACCGAATTCATGACCAGAATGACAATGATTTCTGCGGCAACAAACTGACCAATATTGATCTGATTGTTTATCACCAGATACCCGCCCAAGGCCAGCAGGCCAGCCGTGATGAGTGTTTTAAAGGCCACTATATTACCGTACTGGAATAACAGGATCCTGAAGTGGGACTTTCGTTGCTCCAGGTAATTACACACCAGGTCATCCGTACGGCGCATGGGAAGGGTAGTACGACCGGCCAGTTTGAAGGTGTTCATGGCCCTGGCTACTTCCTCTAACCAGTAGGCCACGTGGTATTTATAGGTCGACTCTTTCAGGCTGGTCTTTAGTCCGCCGGGCCCCGTAAACCGTATGATGAGGAAAAGAATGAAAAGTAAAGCAATCCCGAAAAAGACGAAAAAGGGATGGTAGAAGGATATCAGGATCAAGCTGAATAAAATGTTCAGCATGGCTGTCGAGAAATCCATTAACAATTTTGGCATCCCCTTCTGAAGGTTTACCGTATCGAAGAAGCGGTTAACCAACTCGGGGGGGTAAACCCCCGACAGGGACGGGAGCTTTATGCGGGGCACCCGGTAGGCGAAATCAAATGCAGAGCGAGTAAATATCCGCCGCTGTATGGTTTCCGAAACAGTGAGTTGCATTATTTTCAGTATACCGGCAAGGGCCGTGGCTACTGTTACAACCACAATCAGAAAGATAAGTGAGGCAGACATATCCCCACCGGCGATCAGCCCGATAATTGCCTGGATACCGAGAGGTAAGCTTAGGTTGATTACCCCCGCAAATACAGCGTAAACGTAAATGTAGGTAATGTCCTTTTTGTCAACATCCAGCAAGCGAACAAAACGCTGAACGGGTTTTAAGGGAGTTGTCATAAGGCCCGATGTGTTTTCCTGAAAACCACTGGTAGTGATAAAGGTTTTTTTTTAATTCATAATATCGGAAAATCCTTTCGCTTGGTAAAGGTGGCGTAAGGTTTCCTGCAGCTTGCGACGAGCTATAAATATCCGGCTTTTCACTGTACCCAATGGAATGGCCAGGGCATCGGCTATTTCCTCGTATTTATAGCCGGCAAGATGCATGCGGAAAGGTACTTGCAGCCAGTCTTCCAGGCCGGCAATTTGTTGTTCGATCTCCTGGAGTAATACGGTTTGTTCGCCTTCGTGTTCTGTGGGGGTGTCACTGGAGTTGATCAGGTAATTATTGGGGGTGTAATCGTAAAGGGTTCTGCGACGCTGTCGTTTGCGATACTCATTGATAAACGAATTGCGCATTATAGTCATTAACCAGGCACGCAGGTTGGTTTGTGGCTGGTATCGGCGGCGGTATTTGAATGCTTTGTAGGCGGTTTCCTGCACCAGATCTCTGGCCGATTCCTCATCGCGCGTCAAATTCATGGCAAAAGCAAAAAGTTGTCCTTTCAGGCTGTCGAACTGCGTGGTAAATTCAGTTGTCCCCATGGTGAGTTAGTTTTGCTCAAATATATGATAGTAACACTATTAAATTAAGGGGTTAACACTTTATTTGTTGTTAGGTTGAATATAATAAGTCTTTTTTTCCGCCTCTGCTTGATTTCGGAACACGGGGAAGCGTATTTTGTGGCATGACCTGGCAAACTGCACAACAAGCCTTTCGGGCTTACATGCTTTTGGAGCGTTCTTTTTCGGCAAATACCATCGATGCCTACCAGCGGGATGTGGGCAAACTGTACGAGTTTGTACAGATTAAAAAACTAGATACACCACCAATCCGGGTTTCACCGGAGTTGTTACAGCAATTTCTGCAGTGGTTATTTGAATTGGGACTTAGTGCACGAACCCAATCGAGGGTCCTGTCTGCCCTGAAAGCTTTTTTTAAATACCTCTTGTTGGAGGACCTGATCGACCAGGATCCGACCGAATTAATCGAAGGTCCGCGACTGGCCAGGAAAATCCCCGAAGTGCTGGATCCCGAAGAAATTCAGGCCATTCTGGAAGCAATCGATCTGAGTACGGATCACGGGGTGCGAAACCGGGCCATTATGGAGGTGTTGTACGCCTGTGGTTTGCGGGTCAGCGAGTTGGTGGACCTGCGGCTGACCAATATTTTTCCGGATGTGGGCTTTATCCGGATCATTGGCAAGGGAAACAAAGAGCGCATCGTTCCCATTGGCCCCGAGGCACTAAAGCATATTCAATTGTATACCGAAGGGGTGCGGAGGCGGATGCGCAATATTCATCCCGACCATGCCAATGTGTTGTTCCTGAATCGCCGGGGCAAGAAGTTGTCGCGCGTATCGGTTTTTACGGCAGTGAAGGAAGCATCGGCCAAGGCGGGTGTTAAGAAGAATGTGAGTCCCCATACCTTTCGGCATTCTTTTGCCACCCACCTGGTGGAAGGGGGAGCCGACCTGAAAGCCGTTCAGGATATGCTGGGACATGAATCTATTATCACCACCGAAATCTACACCCATCTGGATACGGATTATCTGCGGGAAACGATTTTGTCCTATCATCCCCGCAACCAATCTTCGTAGTTTTGGCCCGTTTCATTACACCGGGCAGCGCAGCCTGGAATCACGTCCTTCGGGCAGGATCATCTTTTTGGGCATTATCCACACCATAAGGCCTTCGTACTTTCCTATCTTTGCGCGCGTTATACCGACAACGAAGTGGTTTGCGACACCAAACCACTTCGGAAGAGGTATAAAGCGTTAGATTACTGAGTATTAAAGCACAGCATGGGATACCAATCAGCACTGACCGTCCGACCGCTCCTGCCCCTCTTCTGGGGAATTGTTTTACTGCTGGTGTTGCACGCTTGTGCGAACCCGATCACACCCGATGGTGGTCCGCGGGACACCCAGCCGCCCCGCGTGGACACCACTCTGAGTACCCCCAACTTTCAGGTGAATTTTGAAAAGCAACCCATTGAGTTGACCTTTGACGAGTGGGTCACCCTTTCCGATGTCTTTAATCAGGTATTGATTTCCCCGCCCCTGGAGTTTGACCCCGACATTTCTCTGAAAAAGCGGACACTCACCATCACCTTTGACGAACGGGAAGAGCTGAGGGAGTCCGCTACCTATTCAATCCAGTTCGGTGAAGCCATTAAAGACCTGAATGAGGGGAATCCAGCGGATGATCTACGGTTTGTATTTTCGACCGGTCCCGTTCTCGATTCCCTGCGGGTACGCGGAATACTCACCGATGCCCAAACGGGAGCACCCGTCGAGGATGCACTTTTTCTGTTGTATGAGAATACGGCGGATAGTGTAGTTCGAACCGAACGTCCTTTTTACTTTGGTAAAACGGGCCCGGAGGGACGGTTCCTGATAAAAAATGTAAAAGAAGGTCTGTTCAAGGGCTTTGCCCTGGTCGACCAGAACCTCAATTACCGCTACGATCAGCAAGGTGAGATCATTGGCTTTCCGGACAGCCTGCTGATCCTAGCACCTGGGAATGAGCCCAATTTGAATCTGCGTATGTTCACAGAAGAGACTCCGCTATCCCTCGATCGCACCGTACACGACGCTTTCGGACTGATCCGTTTGGGATTTAATCAGCCGGTTTATTCAGTAGCAGTAAACCGCCTGGAAGCCGAGCCGGATACGCTCCTGCCTTTTTTGGAGGGAGACACCGTACGCGTGTATTACGATCAGGCGACGGATGCCAATTGGGATGTAATCCTTACCCGGGACACTTCATTCCGTGATACGGTGCGTATTAATGCCATTGACCGGGCCCAATTCACCTCGAACTCCAACTTGCAGGAAACCACCCGCAGGGAGCAGAGGGGGCAACGTATTGCTTCCCGGGGGCTCGTACAATGGATGTTTGATCGGCCGATCGCCAGTTTGGACACCAGCCGAATCGATGTGGAGAATGATTCGGCGGAAATTGTCGATCGCTGGTTGATCGGAATTGATTCCCTGGATCCCAGAAAGGTGGCCATGCAGGTTAATTGGCCGGGTGGCCGTTCCTATTCGGTAACTATGTTGCCGGGAGCGCTGACCGATTGGTATGGCCGGACGACAGATACTTTACGTCGGTCGGTTTCGGTGGGAACAGCGGAGGATTTTGGAAATATCCTACTAACCGTGGATGCATTAGACTCCACGCAACAATACATAATGGAGCTCATTCAGGGTGAGCAGGTTGTGGTGCGCGAAATCATCCGGGGCCAATCAACCTTTAATGCCAACTATGAGAACCGGCCACCGGGTAATTATACCGTAAGATTAGTGGAAGATCGCAACCGAAATAGTCGATGGGATACAGGGTCGTATCCAAGCCGGCGACAACCCGAGCCTATTCAGACCCGTGGATTGGAGCAATTGCGTGCTAACTGGGATCTGGAGGCAACGGTCAGCTGGACTCCCAACAATGAATAGACGACCGGCCATTCATTTCTATGCATTGATTTTGTTTGATTTGTTTATTTTTAAAACACGATGTTTTAAAAAATCGTATTTTAGAAAAGATATTTAATTAGCAAACAAAAAACAATTAGGAGTCATGGTTAAGAAAATTCTACTCGGCATTGTTGGTTTGGTGGTTTTGTTACTGGTGATCGCCGCCTTTGCCCCGAAAAAAGCGCATCTGGAGCGCTCCATCGTAATTGAAGCTTCTCCGGAGGCTATT
>JASBTH010000403.1 GCA_030148525.1 Saprospiraceae bacterium
ATGGCGAAAATGTCTAGAATTTGGTTCTCACAAAGCCTTTTTTGAGCTTCGTAGCATGGCTACGGGGCGAAAAAAGGCTGCAGTGAGGTTCAAATAATAGACATTTGCAGTCCAAAGGATAAATCCCAAACACGCTCTTAACTCTTGCATGTGCTCTACTACCATTTCTGTTCTGCCAAATACAAAGTGAGGTTACGGAATTCAGCCAGTCAACGACCAGTTCAACCGCTGTACGGGGTAAGGTGGTGAATACGCTCAGGGTAATATACCGACAACGAAGTGGTTTTGCTCCGCAGTACGCAGTACTTCGTGCTGGGAGTCCAAACCACTTCGAGTCGAGTATATACTCGCGTGAAAAGGTTGGGCAAAGCCCAGTCCTTTTCGGAAGCGGTATAGTGAGGAAATGGGCTTGAGGACAGGAGTCAGGATGCTATTTCGATTAAAAATTGCGGGGATGTGTGGTGAAACCCACTTTAAAATTTACGAGGAACAAAAAAAAAGCCAAAATATTTGGTGGTTTAATCAGTTCGGTCTAAATTGGCCAACCAATTAATTGGTTAACCAATTGAGGATCCCTTACAAATTCCGCATTCCATGTAGTCTGGCAGGTGAAAATGGGGGCCATAGATGCTTATTGTGGACCGGGTAACTGCTGAAAAACCATTAGTTAATACATGACTTTAGGGAATGTTGTACTGGATATCGTATTGAGAAGTTGGTTGAATTGGATTTTGAAAACTGGTAAAGCTAAATACCGATCGAAGCGGTACAGGCGAAATCGGCTCCGAACAAGGTTGGGGGATTACATTCAACAACTCCTGGAGTAGCTAAAGAACGGGGATCCGGAAAAGAGACCTGGTCGTATTCGGAAGGGAATGTTCAAGGTTGAGTTTATCCGCCTTAAAAGGATTGATAGTAGGCGGGGAATTCTTTACGCGGAAGCGAACATACCCTGCATCTCTTAGAAAAAATTCCTGGCTAAAGTCTTAAATAATTAATCAAATTAAAAAAACAAACATGAAAAGCATGTTAATGAATCTAAACAAGAACATCATTTTAATGATGTCCTTGCTACTGTCAATTACTGCCTTTACATCCTGTGAAAAGGAAGAAGATATGATGGATCCGGAACCAGATCCATCAGTGGTAGTTGCTAGTTTTTCTTCGCAGGTTGACGCTGAAAATTCACTGACGTATAACTTCACGAACAATTCTGTAGTAAACGGAATCGATGACACATCCTTCGATTCTGAATGGGATTTTGGTGGTGACGGTACCTCTACGGAGGAGAACCCATCGTTTACCTTCTCCTCGGAGGGTAGCTATGAGGTAACATTAACGGTTACTGCAGCTGATGGAGAAACTGATACGGCCACCGAAACAATCGAAGTTACTGCGCCAAAGAATAGATATGCGTCCATTACGGACTCCAGAGACGACGATACCGGCGAGCTCCGATACGCACCGATGGATTCAATTCGGACGGGCAGAGTAACCTTCAGATACCGTGTGTTTGAAGATGCTCAGGATGGTTTTATTAACGTTTCTGGTACTTCGACGAGCGGTGATGATGCGATTGTGGAGGTACGATTTAAAGACAATGCTCCGCATGAATTCCGGGAAGGTGCTTCTGATGATGCTGTTGCAAATGCAAACTTTCCGGAAGGAGTAATTGACGTATGGGTTCCGGTGGAAGTGACCTGGGCTGCTTCTGAAGATGGATCCACCCCACCGACTTTTAGCGTTACTATTGATGGCGAAACGGTCATTGAAAATGCGGTAAGTACAACCAACGGTGGTCCTGGGGACGTACCCGGTCACCTGGAAGCTACCAAAGATGGCGCTTTTAATTTCCAGTGGAAATACAATTCAAATTCAAGTGTTGATGATGGCGTCTATCAAGTCGATGATATCGTCATTTACTCTTCTGACTCAGGCACTGAGGAGATCGTTTTCAGTGATGACTTCCAGGGTTATTCAGCAGGTGAAGATTTGGATCCCGACAACAACGCCAGTTCGGTATACCACCCTAACTCTACTGATGTTACAGTGGGAGAAGAGGAGTAAGAAGGAAGTACTGCGCTGATTTCTTAATCGGACTCTTTAAGTTTATACACATACTGTAGGAACGTCTGCTTGGACGTTCCTTTTTTATTATGAGCCAGAAACTTACTTTATTAATCTTTGGCCTTTTAGGTTGGCATTGTACAAATTGCCAGACTTCCTTCCAATTGATTTATTGGGATCAGCAGCAATTGACTTATGTCCCTTTTGCTATGAAGGGCCAATCAAATGCCGTCAACACTATCCCGGATTTTTCCTATGCAGGTTACGGCGGGGGAGGCGTTTCGCTACCCTCCGACATACCCATTGAAGTCACCGTAAATCCCCTGCCAGGGGATGATACCCGGCGTATCCAGGCAGCTATTGACCTGGTTGAGGGCTTGGAAGTTGATGAAAATGGATTTAGAGGGGTGGTTTTGATCAAAGCCGGGCATTACAGTCTAGAAAACCTTTTGGTAATCAGGAAGTCCGGAGTGGTTTTGAGAGGGGAAGGACAGGGGTTGAACGGTACGGTCTTGCACGCAAATCTACGCCTTAAACACAGTGTTATCAGTATTTTAGGAGCAGGGAATATCCGTACAGACACGCAGACAGAACAGGTGATAACAACGGGGTATGTGCCTGTGGGATCCTACTCATTCGAGG
>JASBTH010000407.1 GCA_030148525.1 Saprospiraceae bacterium
GGAGTAAGGGTAGCGGCAAGCCTGGTCGAAATGATCAATTATTGCCTGCCGTACTTTTGGTGATGGTCCGTACGGGTTTTCATTTGAACTCAGGCGGACGGGCTGGTCCGGGAGTATTGGGCGAGGAGCATAGGATGTGGCCGGGCGAGCAATAGCAGCCGGGCCACCTACGAGGGCCAGAGCTGAGGCAATACTACCGCGTCGTAACCATTGCCGGCGATTTAGGGTGTTCATACGCTTTTCTTTTTAAGGTACGAAAAACGTAGGAACACACGCTGGTTATCGTTGAATGGTACGAATAAGCACACCCTTATTGGTCAGCATGTGCAGATAGATAGGTTCCCGGCAGGAGGTTGCTCATATCAATTGGGAAATCCCGGTCTATTCGGCTAATCAGTCTCCCATCCGTTGAGAACAGGTCGATGGGACCCCGGCGGATTAGCGATGCCGCCAGTGGTAAACGCGGTCTGGACCTTTCTGTTCTTCGGAGATCAGTAAGCCATTGCTGGCGGCACTGTACAATTGCGGGGTAGTGATCAGGATATCGACGGAGTCTGCCTTGTCGTTCAGACTTTGCTTGCAGGGCCACCAATCGCGGGCACCCTAGGGCTCCGACAGGGGCCAGATGTTAGGGGTTCGTCATTTTGGAAACGATTACCTTGCAAAAAAGGTGCGCCGCCTATTCAATAAAATTCATGGGTCTGAATTGCTGCATATTTTTAGATTATTTTTTCAATTAATAGTATTCTTGTAGACTATTTCACTGCATTTTTCGCGTTTGTGTTGATTGTTTTTACTGGTCTCCTCACTTAAGTGACCTCCTCACTATTTTTCTTTCGTATCTTGCGGCCAGATCGAGGTGCTGATCCTTCCACTGCCGGAAAGGATCGCTGAAAAGGGAATCCCGTGAAAATCGGGAACTGTACCCGCAGCTGTAAGCTCCAACTTGTTCGGGATCTTCATGCCACTGTCCTTGTCTGGGATGGGAAGGCTCCCCCGGATGGAGTAAGTCAGAAGACCTGCCCTGATCGGAATTTCACAATCGCTTTCGGGCTAAAAGCGAGGTGTGCGATAATCGTCAGCGCGGTTTTCACAGTTAAGCTTTTGCTTTTCTTTAGCGACGGCCTTCCAGCAGAGGTCTCCTGGGTTTTACTGCCTGCCTGTCCACTCCTGTCTTTTAGCCGGATTATTGCATCCGCTTATGACTGGCTTTCGCCAAAAAACGACCGGTTTTTTATTATTGTTGATCTGTGTAATGGGTGACCTTGTTGGTCAGAAAAGCATCACTGATTCAGTTTTTGCTCTTCGGCCGGTATCCGTTATGGCGGTCACTGGCTGGGCTGTCGATGGCACCGACAAGGTGTTGCAGTTGGACTCCACTCATCGCCTCGGGTTTGGGCAGCAGCAACTGGCCGATCTGTTAAGTGGTGCTACCCCGATCGCGATCAAGCAGTACGGTCCGGCTGGCATCGGCACCTCCTCGATTCGCGGAGGTAATGCCGCACAGACGAGTGTGCAGTGGCAGGGTTTTCCCATTAATAATGCCATGTTGGGGCAGGCCGATCTGTCACTAATCCCCATGGCTTTAGTAGACGGAGTGTCGCTTCAGTATGGTAATGGTAGTGCCCTGTGGGGAAGTGGTGCCGTTGGGGGCATTATATCGCTTAATAGTCGCCCCGTCTTCCGCCCCATGCTCGCTCTGGAAGCTGGGCTTGGCGCAGGTCGATTTGGGCAGGGGCAGGCATCGCTGCGTTTGGACCATGGCACCAAGGCGATTTACACTCAGGTCCGGTTGGTGCACCAGGAGGCTAGTAACGATTTCACCTACCGGGATATTTTTGGCGAAAGCCAGACCCTGGACCACGCTCGCACGAAACTCACCGGAGGGATAGCGAATCAATTCTACCGGGTTGGTAAACACCATTGGTCCTGGCATGCCTGGTGGCAGACTTCCGATAGGGAAATTCCACCCACGCGGGTGCAGGAAAGCAGCGTAGCGACCCAGGCCGATGAACACCTGCGGACCGCCGTCAGCTACGCCTACGTAGCTGACAATTGGCAGCTGCGCCTGCGGGGTGCCCGCTTTCAGGATCGGATTGCCTACCGGGATTCTCTGCTCGGTCTGTCGACAAATAACGAAGCGACTCAGTATTGGGTGGAGGCTCAGGGGCGATACCAATGGCCGAAAGGTGTTTCCCTGGAATTGGCTGTCCAGATGAATGATCAAAGCGGGTCTTCGGAATCGTACCAACGGGGTATCACAAACAGGCGCGTGGTAGCCGGAGTAGCCCGCCTGACACAACCCTTATTTACCGACTGGTTATTGTCATTGCGGTTGCGCCAGGCGTGGTCGGAGCAAAGCCGGTTACCTGTTATTCCCTATGTAGGTTTGGCCGGAACCTTGGGGGACAAGTGGCGGTTGCGGGCCAATGTGCATCGCAGTTATCGCTTACCGGGACTGAATGACCTTTTTTGGAACCCGGGCGGAAATCCCGGGCTGAATCCCGAATCAGGGTGGGGGCAAGAAGTGGGGATCGACTGGACTCCCTTCGAACAAGCACCTGATTTTTCCTACCATATCACTGCCTTCAATCGACAAATTAGCAATTGGATCCAGTGGGTGCCGGGGCCGTCGTATTGGGCGCCCCAAAATGTACGGACCGTATGGAGTCGCGGCATAGAGCAAGAGATCAATGCCCGACTGGAATGGGGGAGTATACGCTGGGAACTGCGGGGGTACTACCATTTGGTTCAGTCTACGGATCAGGAGGAGGGGTCCGATACTGAGGGCCTGCAGCTTATTTACGTGCCCAGACACCAGGCCGGCGGACAGCTTACCTGCCGTCGTGGTCCCTGGTTCACCCAGTACAATCACCAGTGGAGCAGCCGTCGCTTCACGGTAGCGGACCACCAGGATTACCTGGAGGGATTCCACCGGGGCGACTGGCACGTTGGATATACCTGGGAACCGGGCAAACTGTCTGCCCAATTCACTCTGAGTATGCAAAATATTTGGAACACCCGCTACGAATTGGTTGTCAATCAGCCCCTTCCCGGACGCCATTGGCAAGCCCGGATCGTCGTTGGGTGGCATCGATAATCAACTATACCGCTTCCGAAAAGGTTTGGCAAAGCCCAAACCACTTCGTTGTCGGTATATTTTTCCGGGTGTGCAGCCCGATAATTTTCGAAAAACCATTGTATGAGATACATTGTACTAAC
>JASBTH010000408.1 GCA_030148525.1 Saprospiraceae bacterium
GATAGCAGAGGTCAAAAGTACGTCAGCCGATACGGTAGTCGGCTCATTAGGATTCTCGTTTAACTCGTCGAAATCCTCACAACTGAAGGTGATCAGCGTCAGGGTAAGAAGAGTCAGATATATTGATTTTAACTTCATGAAAGTTCTTTTGAGTCTTGGAAAATGCGGACCGGCAGCGCCGATCCGCGTTTATGTTCTTGTTTCAATGGCTTTTAGAAGCCGAGGTTAATCGACAAACCGAAGCTGCGGGTTGAGGGCAACTGTGTACTCTCAAATCCGGGTACAAACAATCCATTACGGATGGAGAATGTCTCCGGGTCGATGGATGGTACATTGGTAAATAGCAACAGGTTGCGTCCTACGAGTGATACCTGTGCCCGGCCCAGTCCCATACGATCGGTTAAGGCAGTCGGCAGGGTATAGGTCAGACTCACCTCACGCAGTTTGACGTAAGTGGCATCATAGGTAGCCGCTTCAATATTATCGCGGTTAAAGCCATTGCCGTAGTAGTTGTAGAAGTAACCGGTATATCCGGCCCCACCTGGTTCTACTTCCACATCGTTTGGTACGTACTCCGGATTCTCGGGGGTTCCGACGTTTTTCACACCGGGGCCGACAACACCACCTTCCTGCTCGAGGGTGTAGACGGGGTCACCGGCTGCATCGTAATCGACGGAGTACACGGTACGTCCTTCGGTGGTGAGCAGATCAAGGTTGGGATCATCTTCATTAGTAATCGTACCGCCAGTTGCCATCAAGGCGTGGGTACGAGAGTAGATGTTACCGCCGAATGATCCGTCGAATAAGAATCCAAGACTCAGGTTCTTATACGAAAGAGTGTTGTACACACCAGCGCGGAAATCCGGCTGGTAGGAACCGGCCGATACTTTATCGGTCGTGAGTTGTGGCAGGCCATTCTCGTGAATGATCTGTCCCGCAAATTCTCCGTTGGGTACGCGCTGGAAACCGAGTCCGTAAAGTTGGCCTAAAAGTTCACCTTCTTCGGCGACAAATTCCAGGTCGGCGCCACCCTCATCACCAGGGAAGAGGTCGGCTACAATGGAATAGCGACCACTGGTTACTACGTCGGGAAGACTTTCCACGATAGCGCGGTTGCGACCAAAGTTAAGGGTCACGTCCCAGTAAAAGTCAGACGTTTGTACCGGACGAGCAGCCAGGAATATTTCTACACCTTTATTGCTGATCTCACCACCGTTAGTCGTGATGAAGTCGTAACCGGACGAAGCAGCAACCGGCAGGTTAATTACCTGATCGAAACTCAACATATTATAGTAGGTCGCATCGAAACGCAAGCGATCACCAAAGAACCGCAAGTCGATACCGGCCTCGTAGGCACGGGTGCGCTCATTGGTCAGGTTCGGGTCGGCAATGGTCCGGCTAGTCGTGAATACCGAGTTGCCTCCATAGGCTGCCTGTGGCGTAAAGGTGTTGCCAAATGAGTAGGGTGGTGCACCATTACCCACCTCGGCGTAGTTACCCTTAATTTTCAGGAAACTAATAGCTGAAGACGCTGGAATCTGTAATGCTTCCGACAAGATGGCACTGGCCGATACGGATGGATACAGGAAGCCGTATTCGGAATTGTCGATACCTGCTTCGGGATCAACCAATGTACTGCTCCAGTCCTGGCGCAGTGTAGCATCTACATACAGGAAGTTTTTATACGAGAAGCTGGCAACACCAAATACGGAATTGATGGCCTGCTCGGTAGTCTGTGACTCCACTTGTACACCCGACTGGGCATTGGTCAGTGTGTATACACTTTCGCTGGTTCCGGGAAACTTCAGTTCCGGGTTGTTAGCTACCAGGTACTTGGCATTTTGCTGCATCAGGTTACCACCAACTTTCAACTCTACATCAAAGTCAGAATTGTCCTTCAATCCGGTATTATAGCTCAGCAGTAATTCCGTGTTAGTCTCCTGGAAAGAGATCTCATCTTCCCGGTAGCTACCATTTTCACCGGGCGTGGCCTTTGTCGAAGGTGCGCGTCGGTACTGACGCTGATCATCGACCACGTCGGCTCCAAAACGGAAGCGGACATTAAAGCGGTCGCTGAAGTTGTAGGTAGCTACGGCGTTACCGATCAGACGATTGGACTGAAAGGAGTTGGTATTCTCGTTGGCGATAAACCAGGGGTTATTCACCCACAGATCCTCTACGTACCGCTGTTGGATACCTTCCTGCCCCGGTTCCCAGTAGTCGCGCAGATCGTCGATCTCCACCTGGCGTGGGTACCACAGCCAACCGTACATTACGGAGGAAGACTCGTCGTATCCGGCATTGGGGACATTACCTGAGGCCGAGCGTACATACATACCGTTCATCCGCAGGGTAAGTTTGTCGTCAAACAGCCGCTTACCGATGCTGGTCTGAAAGGTGTTTCGCGACAAGTCAGAGTTAGGTACAATACCGCTGTTGCTGGTATTGGTGTAACTAAGGCGGAAGTCACCATCATCCGAGCTATTGCTGATAGCCAGGTTGTTAATAGAAGTCACGCCGGTATTGAAGAAATTCCGAATATTGTCAGGAGCCGGAGTAAAAGGTACAGGCTCACCGTCGGAGTTAAACTGCTTGATGAGCTGCCCGTTCATACGAGGGCCCCAGTTCTCACCGTAGGCTTCGTAGTATTCCTTGCCACCGATGTAGTTTGAGCCGTCCAGGTAGCTGTATTTACCACCACCACCAAAACCGAATTCGTTCTGGTAATTGGGCAGCTTCAGGATGGTTTCCATGGTCGTGGTGGAGTTGATGGAAACGCCCCATCCTTCCGTATCTTTTCCGGTCTTTGTCTCGATCAGGATCACCCCGTCGGCAGCACGGGCACCATAGAGGGCCGAGGCAGCTGGTCCTTTCAGGACGTTTACGCTGGCGATGTCATCGGGATTCACGATCTGAGCTGCATTACCGAAGTCGATGGTAGTTGATCCGTTCAGACCGTCATCGAAACTATACAGATCATTGGTAATGGGAATACCGTTCACTACGAACAGTGGCTGATTGTTGCCAAGTAAAGAGGCGGCACCGCGAATATTGATATTTGCGGAAGCCGTCGGGCCGTTGGCACTTCCGGTAACGTATACACCAGCAGCTTTACCCGCCAGGGCATTCGTCACATTAGTGGGTTTGACTTTACTGATTTCATCGGCACCGAGCGTTTGCACGGCATAACCGAGTGCTTTCTCGTCGCGTTCCACACCCAGGGCGGTTACTACCACCTCGGACAATTCTACATTTTCCGAAAGGGTAATGTCAAAATTTGTCTGGCCATCGAGCGTGAGCTCCTGAGTGGCATAACCCACATAGGATATCACTAATACCTCGGCATTAGGACCAACGACTATTTCAAAGGAACCATCCAGGTCGGTAGAAGTACCTTTGCCGGGATTACTTTGAACGTAAATGTTAGCACCGATAATTGAAAGACCGTCTTCATCGACGACCGTACCGGTGATCGTTCGCTCTTCTTGCGCCTGTACGGTCCATCCCAAACCCAGGAAGGCCAGGAACAAGACAAAGCGCGCTAATTGTGAAAAATGAATAGGTAGATAACTACACTTCATATAGGATTCTGCTTTTGTGAATGATTTGCTTTCTGTAGAAAACATCCGAACATACAACCGACTAATGGGTAAAGAGGGGGATTGTTGACTTGTATAAGTATGACATGTTGAATTGTGTAATATGTTATGGGGGTTTTATCTTCACTCCCGGAGAATTTTCGCAATGGGTAATTGTTTTCCATAGAAAATAATATGGAATACCCATGGGCATCAGTCTTGTTTTTTGGTACAAGGTAGTATTCACAGTATTTACTACCTTTCGTCTGATTTAGTCTAAATTAAATGAGTCAACCCGACTACTATGGATTTAGAATCATTCCGGCAACACTGCTTGTCGAAACAAAAAGTAACCGAAAGCTTTCCCTTTGGTGAAGACGTTTTGGTCTTTAAAGTACTCGATAAGATGTTCGCCACCCTGCGTCTGGACGGCGAAGATCCCCGGGCCAATCTAAAGTGTGATCCCGAACGAGCCCAGGAATTGCGTGCGAGTTATTCCGGTATTGAGCCCGGCTACCACATGAACAAAAAGCACTGGAATACCATACATTTAGAGGCGGGAGTAGAGGATGGTCTCATCCGTTCACTGATCGATCATTCCTACGATCTGGTGGTGGCCAGGCTGCCCCGCAAAAAACGAGACACACTGAATTAAACGCATGGTATACGATATACTGATCGTCGGCCAGGGGCTGGCCGGCACCCTGATTTCCTGGAAACTTGAACAATCGGGATGTACGGTTTACCACGTGGATCCCGGGCACGAGCGGGCTTCCAGCAATGTAGCTGCCGGCTTGATGAACCCAATTACCGGACGGCGCTACGTCAAATCATGGCGTTTCGATGATCTTCTGCCCGTTGCCCGCCAGACCTACCGCGAACTGGAAGAGCTGCTGGGTATTACCTTATACCATGAGTACGGGATTATTCGCAGCCTTT
>JASBTH010000410.1 GCA_030148525.1 Saprospiraceae bacterium
GCAGCATTACGTACGTAGGGCAATACCGCTTCGTGTTCGGGATCCACGATCCAGTATTCTTGAACGCCTGCTTCTTCGTAGATGTGAAATTTATCATCCATTTCCCGCTTGGTATTTCCGGGCGAGAGGATTTCAATCACCAAATCTGGTGCTCCGGAGCATCCCCTGTCGTCCAACATCGATTCATTGCAGACCACACAGAGATCTGGTTGTACGACCGTATAGGCCTGTTCTGCTTTTGGAACAGGCAGGCGAACGTCGAAGGGGGCTGCGAAAACAGAGCAGGATCGCTGCCTCAAATATCCCTTAATTTGAAAATGTAATTCTCCCGAAATAGCCTGGTGTTTTCGACCCGGTGCCGGACTCATTTTAGCGATCCGACCACGCAACAGCTCTACTCGTTCCTGAAACTGCCAGGTAAGATAGTCGGCATAGGTGTACCTTTTGCTAAGGTCGAGCTGAGACAGATCGGTGATGGGCATCTTTTTCTTGGTAAAATAACGGAAAGGAAGGAAAAGAGCAATGGGATAAATTAGGCCTTTAGGCGACTCGTGTACCCCACATCTTCCAGCGAAAACCGGCGTCACCCTCGCTGCTGCAAGATTTGCATCAGTTCCAAGGTGTCTTCCTCTTCCACACCAGCGATCAGGCCCTTATTTTTCAATAGCACATAAGCTTCGATCAGTTGGTCAGAAGAAAAAAGAGCGCTTTTCATCTCTTTTATTTGCCCGAGTGTGAGCTCCTCGGTTTGCTGCTCGGCAAGGCCCAACAAATACCATTGAGCTTCGGATAATCGTGGTTCATCCTGCTGCTCTTCCTGCTCTTGTCGGCTGGCGTAGATCATCCAGACCATGGCCACCGGAAAGGTAATTATGCCTACCAACAGTGTTTCATTTGCTCCTCCGTAACTCATAATCTTGAGCCAGGCACCCAGTATCGTTAAGAGGGTGCTGAAGCCAAGCAGAAATAGGGGTCCTCGTATTTTCTGGGACATAGAATGAGCATTTGTTTTACTTAATCTGTTCATCAGGCTTCATGAAGCCTTCGCAGTACAGTATACGTTTTTTTGGCGGTTTCGTCCCAGTCAAAGAGCGTTCTCTGCATACGACCTGCTTCGATCAGTTGCAAACCAAGTTCCGGCTCCTGGTAAATGCGTTCCATGGCAAGGGCAATATCGTCGATGGCTTCCGGATCGACCAGCAGGGCGGCGTCGCCGGCCACTTCGGGCATACTGCTGCGGTTGGAGGTGATCACGGGTACCTCGGCATACATGGCTTCCAGAATGGGCAGACCGAAACCCTCGAAAAGTGACACATAGGTCAGGGCCAGGGCGCTACCCAGCAAACGTTTCACATCAGCATCGGGCACGTACCCAAGGAACTCGATGTCGGACTGATGATCCGAAACCTCATAGGCCGCTTTGATAGCTCCTGTCTGCCAGGCCATGCGGCCGCCGATCAAAAGCTTTACCGGGGCACCGGTGCGGGTTTTGAACTGGTCAAAAGCCCGGATGAGGCGATCTACGTTTTTGCGCGGATGAACGGCCCCCAGGTAGAAAAAGTAGTTTTCACCGGCAGCAAACTCATTTCGGACCTCCGCTTTTTCTTTTGCCGTAAGGGGCGTAAAATCACCCCGTAGCCCATTGTGTGCCACTGTTATTTTAGCGGAAGCCAGACCATACTGCTGCTCTATATCATGCTTCACAAACCCGGAAACCGTCAGAACGTGATCGGCCCGCTGCAAAAACCGGGGCACGAAGTAGTCGTAGTAGCGGCGGACGAGCACCGGTATTTGCTCCGGATAATGCACGTGCGCCAGGTCGTGAGTCACCATGGCCGTAGGGACGTTTGCGCGGAGGCTGCAATAGGAGTCGGGAGAAAGTAAAACATCCGCTTTATGCTTGCGCAAAAACCGGGGTAGCGACCACTCGAACCACCAGTACCAGAGAATGGGGTGACGGGCCGGCGGAGGAACCACCACGGGGATCACGTTGGAACCAAACACAAATTCCTCTGCGTAGGGCCGGTCAAAAAGAAAAATGAAGGTGTCGTCGGGATGCTGAGCTACGAGTCGTTTACACAGCTCGTAATTGTGCCAACCCAACCCTTCCAGCTTGCCGGGTAGTAAAAAACGCGTATTGATGGCTATTCTCATACGTCGTCGGTTTCTTCGAGTACGGGGTCCTGAAAGGAAGAGGGACGCACCTGCTTTCGGACGAACTGACACCACTGGCAGTTCTCCTCCCCGCAGCCTTCATAGAATTGGTGCTGTTGAATGCGTTCCCAGGTTTCCCGGATCAATTGCCGCACTTGCTGGGTATCGGTTATTTGAAATTCCAGCGTTTCCTCGGGGAAATTTCCCCGGGCATCCGGGTCGAGGTAGGCAATAGTTCCCGAGTGGCAGCGATGGCCCTGCGTGTCGAAGGCATCGTACAGTACTTTGTAGAAGGACAATTGGCGCCAGTAGGAACCACCATGTGGATTTTTATCGGTAGGCCGTCGTAATTTACCTTTCCGGTATTTGCCCGTTTTGTAATCGACAATCTGTACTTCCTGTTGCTTCAGGAATTCCAGTTTGTCAATCGTGCCGGTCAGGGGAACTCCATCCACTTCTACTTGTCGGATGGTGTACTCCAGCACTACGCGCCGGTTCCAGGTGCCGAGTTTTTGCTGGTAGTATTGCCCCAGCCGATACGCTCCTCGCTCCCGCAGGCGATCCATGGCTTCGGGTGACAGTTGGTAGCGCAGCTTATCTAATTCTTCCGTGAAAAAGCCAATGAAGGCTTTCTGTGAGCCGAAATGTCGCGGCTTCGATTTGGTCATCTGGTAAAACAGCCGGTGCAGAGCTACGTGGGCAGCTATACCGTAGGCTGCTGATTCGCTTAACAGGCGTGGTACTCTCAGCACGTATTCGAAGTAAAAAGCAAGCGGGCAGTAGAGGTAACTGTTGAGGGCCGAAATACTCAGGGTGAAATCTTCCAGTACCCGGCTGACCGCAGCTCCGTGGTGGGGGGCAATGAGTGGATTGGGACGTTCTTTCAGTAATTCCCGTTGGGTGTCAACCATGAAGTCAGCCTCGACCGACCGCTCTTCAACTTCCAGTTGGTCAGGGATCAGCAACTCGTCAACGAAGATGGCCCGCTGGCGCTCTTTGCCATCTTCCTTTTGCCGCCCGTAGGAAATCTGTAACCAATGGCGAGCCCGGGTCATGGCCACGTAGAAAAGCCGTCGCCTGGCTTCTAAGGCATCTTCTTCACCAGAGAGAGTAAGGGTGTCGGGTAAACTAAATTGATAGCGGGCTCTTCGCTTTCTGGGTTCCCAGGCATCCTGGACGGCATCCAGGATAAATACGCGGTCAAACTCCAGCCCCTTGGCACTGTGGGCCGTGATCAGTTGCACCCCACTATGGGTATCGATGGTGCGTTCCAGATCTAGCCCGATGCGATTAGCCTCCATCCGGTCGAGGGTCGCCAACAGGTCGCTAATAGTCATGCGAGGGGTGCGGCGGGCTTCTTTGCGAAGCAAATTAAAGAAAGTACTCAGGATCTCAATGTGTCCGGTCGGATCTACAGTGGCGAGGGCCCGGTCGAGCATGCCGGTGCGGTTGAGTAGTCGCTCGGCGAATTCCGGCAGACTCCGGTTGGCAGCATCCAGGAGCAGTTCTTCCAGCAAGGTGCTGGCATCCAGCAGGGCTTGTGGCTCTTTCAGGTTTAGCTTTCGCAAAAAAGCAGTTTCGGCAATGAGCTGACGCCAGGTCAGTCGCTGATCGGTAGTCGTACGGGCCAGGTGCAGACTGATGACCATCAGGTCGGGCAGGTGAATGCGCCAAAAGTCGAAATGCAGTAACCGGAACAAATGGTAGTCGGCGGTGCCGGGATTGTGCAGTTCCTGGTCGAACCACTCCAATAGGGTGCGATACTGTACTATCTCGGGCAAGTCCAGCACATTAATACGCCGTTTGGTCTGGTAGGGAATCTTGCGTTGTTCCAGTAGTTGGATCAACGGCTCCGCCTGGCGGTGCCGGGCGTAAAGGATGGCAATCTCACTGAGCGGAATGCCTTCTTTACGCCAGCTCTCGATTTGCCGCACGATATCCGCCAGCTCGTGCTGCGGATTGGGGTATTCCACGATGGTGGGCAGGGGATGTACGCCCTGCCGGTCGGGATGTGCCGCCAGCAGGTTCTTCCCGGCACCGTCGATGGGGAGCTTTCGCAAAATGCGCAGCTCATTATGATCGATGAGTCGTCCTGCCTGGTCGAGGAGAACCTGGGTCGACCGGTAATTATCGGTAAGCACCACTACCTCCAGGTCGGGTTGGTAGGTATCGTAAAAGTCGGTGAGGTTTTTCAGACGTGCTCCCTGGAATTCATAAACGGATTGGTCGTCATCACCCACAATAAAAATATTGGGTACTTCCCAGTACTGAGTCAGGTAACTTACCAATTGATTTTGGGCACCATTGGTATCCTGGAACTCATCGATCAGCAGGTAGAGGTACCGTTCCTGGTAGTTGCGGAGCAGGGCTTCGTGGCCGGCGAAAGCGTCGAGTACCCAGCGAATCATATCCTCGTAGTCGTAGCGGCGGGCGCGGTATTTGCGTTCTTCGTAGGCCGGGAAAAGGGTGACGGAGGCTTCCAGCAGGGCCATACGATCAACCTCTTCCTGGTAGAGCGATTCTTTCAGGTCTCCTTTCTGGTGCTGTTTGTACTTGCGTTGATAGGTGAATTCTTTGCGATTGGGCAGGTCGTGCAGATACTCCCGAATGGCCTCCTGGACCTGATCGACCGACCATGTTTCAGCCTTCATTTGCTGAAAGAGGGTGATAAGGTGTTTCTCGTAAAAATAACGGTCGGAGGTGTTGCGCCTTAGCGGATGATCGGGCGACAGGTCATCGATCAGTTCCCGGATCAATTCCACGCGTTCCAGGTCGCTGATCGGTTCCAGATCCTGGCGCCCGAACAGCTCCATATTGTCCTGGATGATGCTGTTGCAAAAAGAGTGGAAGGTATAGATATGTACCCGGTGAGCTTCGGGACCGATGAAGTGCAGCAGGCGGTCACGCATGGCCCGCACCCCGGCGTCGGTAAAGGTCAGGCAGAGAATGTTGCCGGCCGATGCATCCGTATCCAGCAGAATGCGACCAATGCGGGCACCCAGGATGTGGGTTTTGCCGGTGCCTGGCCCGGCAATAACAAGGACGGGGCCCTCGGTCTGCTCCACGGCCCGCCGTTGGGCGGGGTTAAGTCGTTCGAGTTCCCGCTGGAAACGTTCATTGTATTGTTCCCGGGTCAACATAAATATCCTGCTGGACTTGGTGTGTGGGGAAGGTACGAAATTGCCTTCCTAAAACCCATCCCTTCGGGGGTTGACCGTTTCAAAGGACAGGAAGGGATTGGAGGGAAGCCGGTATACCTTAACCTGCCGAAACGCAGTGAAGGCGGAAGTCTTAACCTCAACCTTCTTCCCTTAACCTATTTTCCCTCCAAATTAAAGATGGAACGATCCTTTACCATCAGGTTCAACTCACCTGACTCGGCGATATCTCCGCCGCGAGCTGTTCCATGTCGCGGATCAACAACCGACGCCGGTCAAACTTGATAAGCTCCTTATTGCGCAATTCGTTGAGTACGGTGGTGACCGTCTGGCGGGAGGTGGCAGTGAGGTTAGCAATTTCCTGGTGCGTGATAAACTTGCGAACGACCATTTCGTAGCCCACCCGTTGCCCTTTTTCCTGCGCCATATTGTAGAGGAATTCGACCACTCGGGTACGGGAGTCTTTGAAGACCAGAGATTCCAGCCGCTTTTCCATTTGCAGTACCCGGGAGCCAAGTATTTTCATTAGAAAAAGCCCTAACCCGGTGTAGTCGCGCAAGAGCCCCTGCATTTCGTTGGTGGTGAGGATGCACACCTGAATCTCATCCATGGCGTAGGCGAAGTCACGGCGTTGTTTTTCGCCAATGATGGATAGCTCACCAAAGACCTCACCGGGAGTTAAGATAGCTTTCGTGATCTCTTTCCCTTCCTGGTTATAGGTTCCTATTTTAACCCGGCCATCGGTGAGAAAAAATATCTTATCGGCATGCTCATCGGGCAAATAAATATACTCGCCACGTCGGTAGGTGCGATGGGGTTGCTTATTCAGGTCACCCCGATCAATTTTCTTGGGGCAAAAAATACCACTAACATCAAGGTTTTCCAGGTACCACAATGATTGATCACTCATACTAATTGGACCATTTAGATTGGTATACAGGTTGTTTTGCTTTTTTAAACGCTCCTTGGGAAAGGCCAGTTTTCCGGTTTTTTTGGAAGTGAGGATACTGTCCGCCATCGAACAGTTTTTTATTAAGAAATCCTTAAAGGATTACCCCAAAATAAGGCTTGCTGTTAAAAAAGTCTTACCAATTAGTCATCAAATCGCAATCCGAAGCGATCGGCCAATTCTTTGATGTTTGGATTTTGCTCGTACATCTTGGCCAGTTTCTCTTTGTTGGTGAGCGGTTTCTTGGGCTTGGGAGCCTTCCTTTGTTTGCTTTTATCGATGACTACTTTCAGGATCAAATCTTCCACGCCAAAATTATCGCGGATCGACTGGATAAGGTCTTGTTCCTGTCGCAGAGCACCTTCCACCAGCTTGGAGCTTACAGTAGCAGTGAGTTCCCTATCCTCGAGGGACAGAATGACCGACTTGAGTAGATTACGAGCCGTTTCCTGCTCCAGACCTTCCAGGTATTTCAGGTAATGCGCTTTGACATTATCGAGGGTGAGCTCTTCGGTGACCCGTTCTTTTTCCTCGCTGGCCTGCTTTTCCTTAAAGGCCTTCATCATAGCATTTACCCCGCCCAGTTTAGGAGTGGCAGTGGTTCCTTTAGGTGGCTCGGGCTTGACTTCGGGGGACGGTGGTGTGGGGACCTTTTCGGGTGCTTCGGGTGTGGAGGTATGTTCGGGCACATCTTCCTGGGATGTGGTGTTGGTGTCTTTGGCGGTAGCAGTATTTTCCGGTCCTTCCTTCTGTGGAGTGGGTTCAGCTACTTTTACTTCGGCTGGTTTGGAAGTAGTTTCGGGCTTGGAAGACCCATTGGTTTCAGTCTTTGGTGGTTCTTTGCTTAGGTCAGGCGTTTTTTTTTCCGTGGCAGAAGCCGATGTGACTCCGTTGCGAGCCAGGTCTACAGCGTGTTGGGCATAGGTCATTTTCAGGAGTGCCATCTCTACGTGCAGGCGTTTATTGAGAGCTGTTTTATACTGAAGGTCGCAGTCGTTGGCCAGGTTCAGCGCTGTGAGCAGAAAGGAAGGTGTAGCCTGAGCCGCCTGCCGGCGATAGCGATCGCGCAGGCTTTCACTCACCTCCAGCAGGGACAGGGTCGATTCATCCTGACATACCAACAGGTCCCGTAAATGACTGGCCAGCCCATTGATGAACAGGTCGGGATCGAAGCCTTTATTGATCACGTCGTTTAACAGCAACAGCACCTGCGACTGGTCTTCGGCAATCATGGCGTCTACAGTACGGAAAAAGTAGTCGTAGTCGAGTACGTTCAGGTTGGTGATCACATCTTCGTACCGGATCTGTTCCCCGTTGAAGGAGACCATGCGGTCGAAGATGGAGAGGGCATCCCGCAGAGCACCATCGGCCTTCTGGGCAATGACGTGCAGGGCCTCCGGCTCGGCTTTGATCCCTTCCGCCGTACAAATCTCTTCGAGGTGGCCTACCATGGAGGGTACCTGTATGCGCTTGAAATCAAATATCTGGCAACGCGACAGTATGGTCGGGATGATCTTGTGTTTTTCGGTCGTAGCCAAAATAAAGATGGCGTAGGGTGGTGGCTCCTCCAGCGTCTTCAAAAAGGCGTTAAAGGCCTGTTGGGAAAGCATGTGCACCTCATCGATGATGAAGACTTTATACTTACCCTGTTGGGGCTGAAAACGCACCTGCTCGATCAGGGCCCGGATGTGTTCCACGCTGTTGTTGGAAGCCGCATCCAACTCGGTGATATTGAAGGAAGCGTTTTCGTTGAAGGAGGTACAGGAGTCACAGGTATTACAGGGCTCGAAGTCTTCGGTCACATTCCGGCAGTTGAGCACTTTGGCGAGGATACGCGCACAGGTCGTTTTCCCTACACCCCTCGGCCCGCAGAACAGGAAGGCGTGCGCCAGGTGGTCGTTGCGCAGTGCGTTTTTCAGGGTATTGGTCACGTGTTGCTGACCTACCACATCATCAAAGCGCGACGGCCGGTACTTCCGGGCTGATACTACAAAGGTGCTCATAATTGTTTTCTCCGTTGGAGTCACTAAGGTACGAAATATGAAGGCGATGTGCCGGGTTTTTTCTGGTTGTTGCGGATGATTAGTGGATTGCTCTTAGCAGGGGATTGTCGCTCAGGCTTATTGCTGAGGATGCTCTCTCTTTTCAGGAAAAGTGATGGTACGCAACAAGCCTGAGCGACGGAAGTGCAGTGGTTCGTGCAAGTGCATCAATTAGCACTTGAGCCTTGGGACTGCTGATCTTTTTTGAGGCTGAGTCACATCGTACATGACAAGGCCGAATGCTCTTCAGCCTCAAAAAAGATCAGCGGACTTGTTCGCTTTTTTTTTGTGGAAGCAATAAGTACACCCCTGCCCTTTCTGCGTTGCCACAATAATCGTAATCCGGAAAAGATCAAAAGAATGACGGTCCCAACCACCAATCCGTATCCTTGGAATCGATCAGGTACCCAGGAGGATCGTGAAAGAAAGTGCTCAATACTGGAAAAGAAAATTACGCCCAAGGGGGCCATAAGTAGTGCCCAAGCCGTGATCTTTACCTTATCGCGACGCTGAACCTCACGGTTCTTTTGCCCGACAAAATATAGTCCGGCTAAGGATAAAGTGCTGATTAACAGGTAAATATTAGTGGGCATGGATTCAATTTTTTGGGGTGTTTGCACCATTCCAGGATTCGGGGTCGCCATCGTTAATGTCCATGGGAATCTTATCGGCGTATTCCAGGACAATGCTATCCCTTGCCGCCTGAGATTTGGCCTTCCGGATTTTGGAGTAGAACTCCTTGAAAAGTGGCTCGTATTTGTCCGATTTCCGTTGGCTTTGCGCAGACATCATGCCCATACCTACGGCCATCTGGATCTGTTGCTCGAATACCTTCAGGTCGACCTGTTGATATTGCTGTGGAAATTCCGCCGGGTCCTGCATCAACTCGAGGGGAATATACTGGTGGTCGGGGTCGTATTCATCGATAATGGCCAACATGCGTTTCTGCATTTTTTTGGCGTCCCGAATGGCAATCTTTTGTGGCGAACCGCATCCTGTTAATAGCAAAAAGGAAATAAGGCAACTTGCGGATGGCAATAGTCGTGGTAACATGGAGTGTGGGTTTAGTTCTCTCTGAAAAGATAAACAATACGTTCCTTTTTTCAAATGGCAACAAGCCTGAGCGACGGTAGTGCAGTGGTTCGCTCTGGTGGATCGCGTTGCCATTGTCTCTGGACTGCTGGTCTTTTTTGAGGCTGAGTCACATCGTACATGACAAGGCCAAATGCTCTTCAGCCTCAAAAAAGATCAGCGGCCCCACCTCCAACCCCTTTTGCAAAACTGTTCCGGTCCGGCTCGCTGCAGGCGAAAGCCGGACCGGAACAGTTTTGCAAAAGAACCCCCACTTAGTTTTGTTCCAAAACTAAGTGGGGAAATCGTTGTTTTGTTGGTACTTTGCACCCAAATAATCCGACCATGAAAGTTACCGTCGCACAGCTCAATTACCACATAGGCAATTTTTCCGGAAATCTGCAGAAAATGCTCGAGGCCGTGGAAACCGCCAAAGCTCAGGGAGCCGACATCGTCTGCTTCGCCGAATTAGCTACCTGTGGATATCCTCCCCGCGATTTCCTGGAATTTGACGATTTTATTGAGCTGGCCGAGGAGAGTATTGCCGAACTGGCGAAAGCCGCTCAGGGCATTGCCATCGTGGTGGGCTCGCCCTGCAAAAATCCGGTGATCGAGGGGAAGGACCTGTTCAACGCAGTCTATTTCCTGGCCGATGGGGAGGTCAAACACCGACAGCATAAAGCCCTGTTGCCGACCTACGATATCTTCGACGAGTATCGGTACTTCGAGCCCGCCAGCGAGTTCAAGGTGGTGGAGTATAAGGGGCACCGCATCGCCCTCACCGTCTGTGAAGACCTGTGGAACCTGGGTAACGAAAACCCCATGTATACCATTTGTCCGATGGATGAGATGATGCCGCAAAAGCCCGATCTTATGATCAATGTGTCGGCATCGCCCTTTTCTCACCAGCAGGCCCACGAGCGCCTCAAAGTACTTAAGGCCAATGTGGAGGCCTATGAATTACCGCTGTTCTACATCAACCAAAGTGGTGCACAGACCGAGGTGATCTTCGATGGAGGCTCCGTCGTCATGTCGCCCGACGGGAAGGTATTTGAAGAGCTGCCCTACTTCGAGGAGTGTATACGCACCTACGAACTGGAGGCCGTGAAAACGGGGGGCTCCCAAAGCCTGCAGCCCAAAGATAAGATCGCCCTTATTCACGACGCCATAATTCTGGGCATCAGGGATTACTTCGGAAAGCTGGGGTTCAATAAAGCCATCCTGGGTCTTTCCGGTGGTATCGACTCGGCCGTAACGGCCGTACTGGCTGCCCGCGCTCTGGGCGAGGATAATGTGCGCTGCCTGCTGATGCCTTCCCAGTTTAGCAGCGACCACTCGGTCAACGATGCCCGTGAGCTGGCCCAAAACCTGGGGGTGCAATTTGATATTCTTCCCATCCAGTCAATCTACGACAGCTTTAGGGATACCCTGGAGCCTCATTTTTGGGGCACCGAATTCAATATTGCCGAGGAGAATATTCAGGCTCGGATCCGGGGTATTTTCAATATGGCCTTTTCGAATAAATTCGGGAATATCGTACTCAATACCTCCAATAAAAGTGAAATGGCCGTTGGCTACGGAACCCTCTACGGGGATCTGTGCGGTGGTCTGTCGGTCATTGGTGATGTGTATAAAACCGATGTTTTTCGACTGGCCCGCTACATCAACAAAGAGGCCGAGATCATTCCCGAGAATACCATTGTGAAGCCGCCTTCGGCCGAGTTGCGTCCCGATCAGAAGGATTCGGACAGCCTCCCTGAGTACGATGTGCTCGACGAGGTGCTGTACCAGTACATCGAGCTCCGCAAATCTCCCCAGGACCTGATCGAACAGGGTTTCGATGAAGTGCTGGTGCGACGGATCCTGCGCCTGGTCAACATCAATGAGTTCAAGCGCTATCAGACGGCCCCGGTGCTGCGGGTGTCACCCAAGGCCTTCGGTATGGGCCGGAGGATGCCGATCGTGGGGAAATATTTGTCGTAGGGAAGGCTGACGGCTTACGGGCCACGGTGAACGGCCTACGGTTACGGTTCGGGTGGATTAGGCGTGGTATTGGATTATTGCTCGTAGGGTTGGTTCATGGTCCAAGGTTCAAGGTCCATGCAGGTTGACCGGGAGCTCAAAGCAATTATTGATACCCCATACATTGATTCTCTCAATCATGTACGTCTATACCGACAACGAAGTGGTTTGGGAGACCAAACCACTTCGGAAGCGGTATATTTGTACCAGTGCCGTTAGGCACGACCTTTATGTAGCGCCGGCGTCAGCCGGTGCGGAGTGAGCAGCAGGATGCCCAAGAGTGCCGTTAGGCACGTTCTAAAGATCGTTCCCATACAGAATCTTTGCCCATGGAGAATTAACTATGTTAATTGGAAAGAGTCTGCATGGTCCACGGTCCAAGGTAGGGTTTTAGGTTTACGGTCGGTAATTTCTGTTGGCTGAGCACCATCGTTCTGTAAAGTCACTCGTTTTTAGCCAACAGAAATTACCGACGGTTTGAGGTTAGTGCAGGGCCCTGTAGCCAGGTTACCGAGGTACTTAATCGCTGATTGTCACATGCTGTATTCGTCAAAAAGGGGTGAGAGGGTTTACGGTCGAACAGTTCTGTTGGCCAAAAACCATTCGTTCTGTCAAAGTCACTCGTTCTTCGCCAACAGAAATGTTCGACGGTTTGAGGTTGGTGCAGGGCCCTGAAGCTAAGCTGCAGAAGCTGTCCGTCGCCTTTTCTTGTTGCTTAACCCCAAGGTGACTCTCGATCAGGAAAGCAAATAGCAACAAGAAAAGGCGACAGTCCGCATACCAGGGGCAGGGCCCTGCAGCTAATTTACCGAAGCAACTTAATGGCGTGGCTACAACTCCTTGCGCAATACGTCGAGGAGGAAATCTACTTTGTCGGAATGGGCGGTGTGGCCCATGAGGCCGATGCGCCAGATCTTTCCGGCCAGGTCGCCGAGACCGCCGCCTACTTCGAGGTTGTATTCCCGTAAGAGTTTTTGGCGTAAGCCGACTTCTTCCGTGCCTTCCGGCAAAAAGACGGCATTTAATTGGGGTAGCCGATATTCCTCATCGACGAGGAAGCGAAAGCCGAGATCTTCCAGTCCTGCGCGCAGGCGCTCGTGCTGTGCACGGTGGCGCTCCCAACTGGAATCCAGGCCCTCTTCCTGTAGCATTAACAACGCCTCGTGTATACAGTAAAGGGCGTGAACGGGTGCCGTATGGTGGTACGACCGCTTACTACCGCCCGAACCCCAGTATTGCATCACCAGGTTGAGATCGAGAAACCAGCTTTGCACCGGTGATTCCCGCTTTTTGATCTTGCGAACGGCTCGTTTGCTGAAGGTGACCGGTGACAGGCCAGGGGTCGCTGACAGGCATTTCTGAGAACCGGAGTAAATAGCATCGATGCCCCAATCGTCGACCAACACCGGAATGCCTCCCAGGGAGGTTACGGCATCGACGATGCTGAGGCAACCATACTGCTTGGCCAGTCCGCAGAGGGTTTGTGCATCCGACCGAACGCCGGTGGACGTTTCAGCGTGAACAAACGCCAGAATGGCGGCATCGGGATGTTCCTTCAGGGCTTCCTCTACCCGGTTGGGGTCGACCGGGTGTCCCCATTCAAAATCCAGTACAATGGGTGTTCCGCCACAGCGGGTGACGTTCTCCAGCATTCGCCCTCCGAAGACGCCGTTGCGGCAAACGATCACTTTATCGCCCGGTTCCACTAAATTCACAAAACAGGTTTCCATGCCCGCCGATCCGGGGGCCGACACTACCATGCTCAATGCGTTGGTGGTTTGGTAGGCGTATTGCACCAGACTTTTGACTTCGTCCATCATAGCTATGAAGGTGGGGTCGAGGTGACCCACTGTGGGCCGACTCAGAGCCTCCAGCACCCGCGGGTGAATGTCGGAGGGGCCCGGGCCCATCAGTCTCCGCGTTGGTGGTTGGAAAGAAGCAATGCCTTGCACGTGCAGGTCTTTGGGTAGTTCCATAACCGATTGGGTTGGTTGAGGGGGAAGCTAGTTGTTTTGTGGGTTTTATCCAAGGTGGGGTTTTAGGTTTACGGTCGGTGATTTCTGTTGGCTTAGCACTATTTGTTCTGTCAAAGCTATTCGACAGTAGCCAACAGAAATCACCGACGGTTTGAGGTTAGAAAAGGTGCTAAGCAATAAGAATAAACGACAATCCCCTGCCCCGGGCAAAGCACAGAGCATAGGCAACAGCAAAAAATGTAGGATGAAAAACCAACCAAATGGTGTACTTCGTAGTTAGCTAAACCTGGTCCGGATTCGTAATGATGTACTAACATGTCCGATCAGGGACCTTCGTTTCCGTATTATTTGACCACCTTGTGACTTTATGACAGAGTCTGTAAAGCATACTGCCTTATTACTTTTCGCTCGCCGACCCGATCGGGAAGGCCAGGTTAAATCCCTGATTGAAGGAAATAACGAGCGCCTTTGGCAGATCCTGTACCAACGGACTTTGGCTACGTCTGCAGCCACCGGTTTGCCACTGGTGTTGATTGATGAGCGGGAGCAGAGGGGTACTACATTTGGCGAACGCCTGAAGCATGCCTTCCAGGATACCTTCCAGCAAGGCTATAAGCGGGTAATTCTCATCGGATCTGATGTGCCCGACCTGCGACCTGATCATCTGCTCCGGGCTGCCGAAAAACTGGACCACACCGATTGGGTGTTAGGTCCTGACCTTCGGGGAGGCGCCTACCTGATCGGCTGCACGGAAGAGGCTTTTTACCGAAATCTGACCCTGGATAGCCTGCCCTGGCAATCGGATCGCATACTACTTCACTTTACTGGCTATTTGTTGCGGAATGCAGAAATAATTGGGTGGTTACCCACCTTGGCCGACCTGAATAATGCTGCTGATTTGCAGCGCTGGCTGGCTATTCACCGTCAGTTGCCGTGGGCACAGACCATACTGCAATTATTATCGGTTGATTTTGTATCGACTACCTTGCATCGACCACTCCGGTCCATAACCATTCAGTCAACCCACCTCCTGCGAGGACCACCCAGAGTTGCCTGACCATCTTCCTTACTCATTTTTGACTTTTCGGTACCAATATACTGCTTCCGAAAAGGTTGGGCTTTGGCCAACCTTTCACGCGAATATATACCGGACTCGAAGTGGTTTTGCTACGCAGTACTTCGTGCTGGGACACAAAACCACTTCCTTGTCGGTATAGCTTCGTTGGCATGCGCCACGGCGTTTGCTCCTGCGTATTGGTGACCTTTAATTTGACACTCATTACCAAATACGATCAAAATACCTCGTTCCAATGCGAAAAGCACTACTCTTCATGCTATGCTTGTGTACCACCGCTGTGTTTGCACAACAGGATCTTCGGGTCCAGGTTATTAACTATCAAACGAATTTGCCGGAAACAGGCATTACCGTAGAACTCCGTAATGAGAGCCGCGGCATCCAACGAACCCTAACATCTAATGATCGGGGTATCGCTCTGTTTCGATCACTCCCTGCCGTTGATGGCTTTCGGGTGATAGCTCCCGAAACAGAAACTTTTCTGGAGTCTTCCTCCGAAGTGTTCGGTATTCGGTCCAATCAGGATCCTACCATTGAATTGGTGCTACTGAGTAAAACGACCTACGACCTGGGTGAGATCAATATCGTTGCCAAAACTGGCGCACAGATCAATCGATCCGATGCGGAGGTTGCTTTTGAGCTGCAGCAAAAAGAGATTGAGCAATTACCGATTGAGGGGCGCGACATCACGCGGGTGCTCTACCGCCTGCCCAATGTGAGCCAGGCTACCGGTTTTTATCCGGAGGCGCCTAATGTGGCTATCAACGGGGCTAACCCACTATTTACTTCCTACCTGATCGATGGACTCGACAATAATGAGCGCTTCCTGGGTGGCCAGAAATTTGCCATACCCAGTGGGTTTGCGAAAAATATAACCGTGCTCACCAATAACTACTCGGCGGAGTATGGGCTGACCGGTAATGGCGTGGTGAATATCACTACGCGCTCGGGTAGTAACGAATCGACAGGAGAAGCCTTCTTCATTACCCGGCCCGGCCCGGTAATTGATGGTAACTCCCTCTACGCTCAGCGCGATCTGTCGGGCAACCAAGTACAGGATGGCTTTCAGCGGTATCAGGCCGGTGTGGCACTGGGCGGTGCAATCACGAAAGACAAGACCTTCTTCTATGTGGACCTGGAGCATACCACTGATCTTAAGGATAATTTTCTAAACTCCAATGTACTGGGCGTTAATGAAACGGTGAGGGGTACAAATTCATTCACCTACCTTTCGGGAAAAGTGGATCACAACTGGTCCAATAACTTCCGCTCATCCATTCGGGCCAACGTGGGGCTGGTTGCCATCGAACGCCAGGGTGGCGGACTCGAAGGCGGGGTAACCTTCCCCTCGGCCGGTAATGCGCAGGACCGCAACTCCATTTTGATCGCTTCGCGGAACACCTACGTAGGGGAAAACTTCAGTACGGAAACCAACTTACAGTTTGCTCGTTTCCGCTGGAATTACGCCCGCCCCAATAATGAGGGTGACCCCCAAGTGGCGGTACAGGGACCTACCGGTGCTACCGTCGCTATTCTGGGGCATCCCGGATACATTTTTGATGCGACCGAAAATACCATTCAGTTCCAACAAAAGATCAACTACTACGCCGGACGGCATACCTTCAAAGCGGGCGTGGGGATTATCAGTGCCGATCACGATCTGCTGGGAGGCGGTAATGTAAATGGTAATTATACCGTGCGTTTAAATGAGCAACAACTCCAACAGGTGCGAAATTTGAACCGTGGGAGTGCCCTGGGCGTTGACGATATTCCCTCGGATGTGGAGGTGCTCAACTACAACGTAGAATTACGCCCAGCTTCTTTCGGCACACGGCAGACCATTTACTCTGCCTACCTGGAAGACCAGATCGAGGTGAATAACCGCCTGCGTCTGACCCTGGGATTGCGCTACGACTACGACAATTTATCGCAAGGAGGTGGTACCGAAGGCGATTACAATAATATCGCTCCCCGCTTTAATGCGAATTATAAGTTGGGCCAGCGCTCCGTGCTGCGGGCTGGCTACGGGATATTCTACGACAAGGTACTGTACGCCATCTACAGTGACGCCCTGCAACAAAACACCACCTCGGCCGACTATCGGGCCCAGATCCAGGACCTGATCAACCAGGGAATTCTGCCGGCTGATACCGATGTCGATGCGGTCACTTTCGATGGTAACCTAACCGCCAGCACCACCAATACCACTTACCTGAACGGTCCCAGCTTCGACGAGTTACAAGACCAGCGGGAGGGGGTATTCAGCAACGAGCGCCGTATCCTGAATCCCAACGGGTACGACAACCCCTACACCCATCAAATCAACGTAGGGTACCAGTTACAAATGGACAACGATCGCCTGTTCTTCGTGGATCTGATGCACAACCGAAGTGAGAACTTATACCGTCTACGCAATCTGAATGCCGCGGATCAATACATGATCACGGAGCAGGACGTACTCAACAGTAGCAGTCCCGGTGAACTGGTACGCAGTGTGTCCGAAGCAGATGCGACCCGTCCGGTGGCCATCGAAGGGGGCAGCTTTGCGATCATCGATGGGGAGCAGCGCAATGGTGTTGCCCGCAACGTGGTGGTCACTGAGGCAGAAGGTTCCTCCCGATACTACGCAGCCAGTTTTAATTTCCAGAAGGCACGCGGCGAAGATGATTACAGCCTGCGGATCAACTACACCCTTTCGTACCTGGAGAACAACACAGAGGACATTAACTTTCGCGCCATGGACGGCAATGATTTTGAAGCCGAGTGGGGCCCTTCGATCAATGATCGCAGACACATCATTAATGGTATTTTCAACTATTTCCCCACCGATGGTCTGGCAGTGACGGTAGCGGCTCTGCTGCAAAGTGGTCAGCCCATCAACCGCATTCCCGACGCCACCGTATTCGGTACGACTGATTTAAATGGTGATGGTTCTTCCTTTGGGGATGCATACGTAGGTAATAGCGACCGCTATCCGGGTGAAGGTCGTAATAGCGACCGGCTACCCTGGGCAAATACCTTCGACGTAGCTCTGCAGTACCAATTCCCGCTGAGTACAGGCCGCCTGGAGTTCCGGGCTGATATTTTCAATATCTTCAATGCTCAAAACCTGAGCGGATACAGCAATAATGCGACCCAGTCGAATCAGATCCAGCCGGGTCCCCGGGAGAGCGGAGTGTTGATTCGCCGGAATGCTAGTGCGCCCCGGCAGTTCCAGTTTGGCCTCCGCTACTTCTGGTAGCGGGCGGGATTCTCCATATTTCACTGTTGATCGCCTCAGCGATCAACAGTGAAATATGGAGGTATTAAAGTACTTGTTCTATAAAGGCGGGGAATGCGGTTACGCGATTCGCTGCTGTTGGATTAAATAAAAATGGCGCTACGTCATTTGCCAGTTCATTGACATTTAGGGACTCTAATTTTTTGAGAATCGCCTGCTTCAGGGAGGCGGAGTCGGAAATTCCCGTCTTTTGTTGAAGATAGCGGAAGTCGGGGCCAGTACGTGCATGTAGGAAGACCACGTCGAACAAGTCTCGTCCTTTGGCTCGTTTTCGGTTAAGGATGGCATAGTATTTTTGCGAAAGCAAAATAGGAAGCGGGGTAACCAGCACATTAGCGAACACATCAAATTTGTTGAGCAGTTTCAATTCTGGTTCAAAATCGAAGTGTTGTGCCTCCGAGTCGAGTTGAATAAGGATCTTTTCCTCCTGATGCCCCGATAAACCACTTTTAAATAGTAGTCGTGGAAAGCGAATGTAGCAGTGGTAGGCACCCCGGATTACATGCCGCATTTCTACTGTATAGCCTTCCCGTTCTAATTCTGACTGTACAATGTCAGCGATCTTTGCAAAGTCTGCGGGGTCGATTTCCGTATGATCAAAGTCAAGGTCCTCCGAAAAACGTTGGTTGTTATGCACTATCCGAAGGCAAGTGCCTCCTATGAAGCGTATCCTGTTCCCGTAAGAGGAGTTAAAGATGATTTCCAGAATTTTGTGTTGAAGATATTCTCGTAACAAAAAGGAAGGAAATCGATGCAAATCATCGGGATAGAAGGGCTTGATCTCATCCAATGAAAGCATGCAGATACTGATTTAAGATACGAAAGCGATCATTCAAAGCTTTGCTATT
>JASBTH010000414.1 GCA_030148525.1 Saprospiraceae bacterium
GGTCCGACGACGGGGGAAAATCCTGGTCGCTCGTCTCTACCCGCAATATCGGCGGTCGTCCCTTCTACTATGCCGACCTCTTCGTCGATCCCAAGAATGAAAATCGGTTGATCAATGTCCATTCCCGGGTGGAGATCAGCCAAGATGCCGGACGCACCTTTAGCAGTTTTATTCCCACCAGCCTGATCCACGTCGACAATCACGCCTTCTACATTCATCCCGATGATCCGTCGTTTATGATCGATGGTAACGACGGGGGTATGGCCATCACCCGCGACGGGGGCCAGACCTGGGATTTCCCGGAAAACCTGCCGCTGGCCCAGTTTTACCACATCCGGGTAGACGATGCCGTGCCTTACCACGTGTATGGCGGCCTGCAGGACAATGGCTCCTGGCGCGGCCCTTCACAGGTATGGCGTCGCAAGGGCATTCGCAACCTCTACTGGAACCGGATCGGATACGGTGATGGCTTCGATGCAGCACCCGATCCACTGAACCCGCGCTACGGCTATTCGCTGTCGCAGGGCGGCAACCTGTTGCGCTACGATCTCGAGACCGGAGCCATGCAATCGGCCAAACCCTATCTGGCCGACGGACGAGACCTGCGCTTCAACTGGAATGCAGCCCTGGCTATTGACCCCCACGATCAGAAAACCATTTACGTGGGTAGCCAGTACGTGCTGAAAAGTGATGATCACGGCAAGAGCTGGACGGCTATTTCGCCCGACCTGACCACTAACGACACCACCAAGCAACAGCAGGAAACCACCGGTGGACTCACCTTCGACAATACCGGTGCCGAGATGCATACCACCTTGCTGGCGATTAGTCCCAGCCCCGCCGAGGAAGGAGTAATCTGGGCCGGATCGGACGACGGGCTGGTACACGTAACCCGCAATGGCGGCGATGATTGGACTAATGTCAGCTCGGGACTGCAGGGTTTGCCGAAAGGCTCCTGGATCAATCAGATCCACGTAACCAACCGGGCCGGTGAGGCCCTGGTGGTAGCCAATAACTACCGTCGCGACGACTGGACTCCCTACCTGTACCGCACCCGCGACTACGGAAAAAACTGGACCCGACTGGTCGATGAAGATCAGATCTGGGGGTATTGCCTCTCCGTAATTCAGGACCCCGAAGTTCCCAACCTGCTGTTCCTGGGTACCGAGTTTGGGTTGTACGTAAGTATCGATGATGGCGAAAACTGGACCAAATGGGATCGCCACTACCCTACCGTATCCACCATGGACATGGCTCTCCAGGAGCGGGAGGGCGATTTAGTATTGGGTACCTTCGGCCGGGCTGTCTGGATCCTCGACGATATACGCCCGCTGCGAGCCATTGCCCGGAACGGCCTGCAGGAGGTATTAGACAAAGAGCTCCACGTCTTTGATGCTCCCATCGCCTATCACGCCCACATGGGAGAGCCCAACGGCTATCGCTCCACGGGGCACGGCCTGTTTATGGGCGAAAACCGGGATCAGGGTGCACTGCTGAGCTATTATGTCAAGTCACCGGGCGAGAAAGTCAAGGTGGAGGTACTCGACGGCGAGGGAGCAGTGATTCGCACCCTTTACCACAAACCCGATACCGGCATCAACCGCATGGTTTGGCGATTGGATCGCAAAGGGGGGCGCTACCCCACCCGTCCGCCATCCGATAATCCCGAATACGAACCGGGTGGCCGGGAAGTACTACCGGGCACCTATACCGTGCGCTTCACCTACGGCGAACATACTGCCGACACCGAGGTGGACGTACGCATGGACCCCAAAATTCCACTCACCAGGGAGGAACTGGAGGAAAAAGCTCAATTGCTGGATGACTACGCAGCCCTGACGGCCGAAGTAACCGAACGGGTCGACCGCATCCGCCAGGCACAGGAAGACCTGGAACGGGTGCAGGCACTGGCCAAAACCCATGGGCACGAAGAGCTGATCGAAATGGGGAAGACGCACCAAAAAGAGCTGGATGAATTGATGGTCATGGTGCGTGGTCCGGAGGATGTGCAGGGCATCTATAGTGACGAAGACGCCCTAACCAGCATCCTGAGCACTCCGGGTCGCTTGCTACAGGGGTTACTCTTTGGTGCCAGTCCGGCGCAAGAAGCCGCCATCCATAATGCCCGCAAAGAGATTGAGCCTAAACTGGTGGCGATCGATGCCTATTTTGCCGGTCCCTGGGCCGAGTTGAAAAAAGCGGTAGAAGCCGCTGATCTGTCTTTGATGAAGTAAGAAAGGAACAGGTTCCACCACTGGCACTCTGCCTTATGACCGGTGGTGGAACTCTTTCCTGTAATCTCCTTTTTGTATCTTCCCGGTCCAACCAAGTACACAAAACCAATGGACACACCAATTTTATATACCGTGGAAGATCAGGTCGGCCGTATCACCCTGAATCGCCCCGACGTCTTCAATAGCTTTAACCGGGAAATGGCCCTTCAGTTTCAGAATGTGCTGGATGAATGTCGGGATAATGCTGATGTGCGGGCTGTGCTCCTCACCGGGGCCGGCAAGGCTTTTTGCGCGGGACAGGATCTCAAGGAAATGACGGGGGAGGATGCGCCTTCTTTTCCCACGGTCATCAATGAACACTACAA
>JASBTH010000417.1 GCA_030148525.1 Saprospiraceae bacterium
GAATGCCGGCCACCGTGGGGTGAACGCCCGAACGCAAAAAGAAGTACCAAATGATGATACCCACTACGGAATAGACCCAGGCTTTACGCAGGGATAATTGGTTGCAGATGATCAGTAAAACGTAGAACCCTCCGGCGTAGATGAGCGACATCACCTGTACATCGCTGGAGTAATAAAGAGCAATCACCAGGATAGCTCCAATGTCGTCAACTATGGCGAAGGCCGTCAGAAAGACTTTCAGAGCGGTAGGTACCCGGTCACCCAGTAGCATCAGCAAACCCAGGGAAAAGGCAATATCCGTAGCCATCGGAACGCCCCACCCATCAGCACCCGGCTGGTTGCCGTGGAGGATAAGGAATAATCCCGCTGGTACAACCATTCCGCCAATGGCTGCAAAAAAGGGTAACATTGCCTGCCGCAACACCGACAACTCTCCCACCTTCACTTCCCGTTTGATCTCCAGTCCAACGTAGAAAAAGAAAATGGCCATCAGGCCATCATTGATCCATATATGGAGTGGTTTTTCGATAGCAAATTCACCAAAACCAATGATGAAGTCCGTTTCGAGGAGCTCGTGGTAGCCATGACCAAGACCGGAGTTGGCAATGATCAGGGCCGCAATGGCACAAAAAAGTAGGATGATTCCGCTGGTCCCCTCAATATCCGCGTAGCGGCTGAAAGGAGAGGGTATTTCGTCAATGAGCTTTTTGGGATTCAACAAGTTGGGTTTCGCCATTTGAGATTTGCTTTTCTGTACAACGAGCATTTTTGCTTCAGGTTCAAAGTGGGAAACGAACAAGCTGATTTATAGGTCGTTGGATAATAAACCAATCCGAATAACACCATGAAAACGCTACAAGATTTCCTGTTTTTAATATCGGTGACTCTCCTGTTATCTGCATGTCAGCCAACCACTAACGAAACCA
Organism: Saprospiraceae bacterium; assembly: GCA_030148525.1. Lineage (GTDB taxonomy): Bacteria > Bacteroidota > Bacteroidia > Chitinophagales > Saprospiraceae > DT-110. Next base: position 927 of record JASBTH010000417.1, read on the forward strand.
CGAATAAGCCCGACAATGCGGACCCGACAATAATTGACGGACGCTCCGATACGGGGGCTGTGAACCCGGAAAATAGCCGCTTCATTTTTTACGAAAAAGATCAATTGGAGCAATTCCTGCCACGGGAGCGAATTGTTTTCATAATGTGGGACACCCTCAACGACCAACCCCGCGAATGGGAAGGTAAGGCTTCCGCCAAAACACCGGTGCGCAAAGCAGACTATCGCGGTCCGGTGTTTTCCCGGGAATGCCTCGGCGGCACCCGGCGTGACCAGGATCTTTGCTCCTACCTGAAAATAGAGGAATACCTGACAGACCAAATCCAATACCCTGCTAATGCCTTTCAGTCAGACGACGAATTCATCGCCTACGTATCCGTACTGATCGATGACCAGGGCCGGGTACAAGAACCCATTCGGGTGGAAGACATGCGCGGACAGCGCTGCGCTGCCTGTGTGGAAGAGGCTCAGCGCCTGGTACGGGACATGCCCGATTGGGAGCCAGCCCGTTATCAGGGGCAGCCGTCAGCAGCCCGCGTAAGTATTCCGGTATACTTCCGTCAGCCGGAAGGGTGACCTTGGGAGTATAGGGTATAGGGTATAGGGTAGTAGGACTTGTTCAAAGCCCTGTACTTGCTTTTAACTATATTGCTGTAAGGCATTATAAACCAGCGTATTTTAAGGCAAAGGTTGAGTTACCCGCCTTCACTGCCTCTCGGCGGCCAGAGAAGGATCAGGTTAAAACCGCAAACCGTGAACGTTCAAATCGTGGACCGTGGACCTTGAACCGTGGATCTATAATTCCAATCCCCGCAACATCCAGTCAAAGACCTCTACCGATTCTAACTGATCGGGGAGGTTTTGCTGGTTACTGATGTATACCGGCTTGTCGTCGTTAGCTACGTGGATGCGTCCGTGGGAGCCTTTGACCAAAGAGGCGTCGAGGGGAATGACGTTCATGGTCATGCGGAAGCCGAGTTTTTTGCGCAGCACCTTCCAGGCTATGCGGGGAATGATGAGCTCCTTTTGGGGATCCAAAAACATCTCTACCGGATCGTAGCCCGGTTTTTTGTGGATGTCAACCATGCGGGCATAATCGGGGGCCTTGCGATCGTCGAGCCAGAAGTAGTAGGTGAACCAACTGCGCTCGTCGGCGACGGCGACAAGCTCACCGGAGCGCTCGTGGTCAATATTATATCGTTGTTTGCCCGCTTTATCAAGTAGCAGATCAATGCCATCAACTCCCTCCAGTAGCTTGCGAACCATCGGGATATCATCGGAGTTTTGCACATAAATATGTGCGATCTGGTGATCGGCCATAGCCACCGCCCGACTGGTGCCTACGTCAAGTAATTCCAGGCCATTCTCTTCCCGGATACTCAGCAAACCGTGCTCCCGGAAGAGGCGGTTCAAGTGAATCGGATGGTCCACATCGGTAATGCTGTAACCGGAAAGCACGGTCACTCCGACACCCTTCGCCTCCAGGTAGGTGATGAGATCTTTTACTACGTCATCAATTTCTCGCAAGTCTTTTTCAACCGAAGGATGGTTCTGTCCGTGACGTTGCAGGTTGTAATCAAGATGGGGTAAGTACACCAGCATCAGCGTGGGATCATACCATTCGTGTACCCGCATGGAGGCCTCGGCTATCCACCGGCTGCTCTTAATATTAGTGCGCGGCCCCCAAAAGCTGAAGAGCGGGAAGGTACCCAGTTCTTTGTCCAGTCGATGACGGATATCCATGGGAAAGCTGTAGCAGTCGGGCATCTTCCGCCCGTCGGCCCGGTATTGCGGGCGGGGTGTCACGGCGTAGTCGGCCGTAGAATACATATTGTACCACCAGAACATATTGGCGCAGGTGAAATCCGGGTTTTTGGCCTTTGCCACCTCCCAGATTTTAGGAGCCTGCACCAGGTGATTTGATTGTCGCCACAGCTTGATTTCCTGCTCGTCGCGAAACAGCCATCCGTTAGCAACGATGCCGTGTTCGGTGGGATACTTTCCCGTAAGGTAGGTGTATTGAGCCGCACAGGTTACCGCCGGTAATACCGGATTGATGTGGGCAACCTTCCGTTGGTCGGCCGCCCATTTCGACAAGAAGGGCATGTTTTGCTGGAGCAAGGAATTACTCAATCCGACGACATTGATAACGGCTTGTTGTTTCATAGTTCGAGTTGTTTGCGCACCCATTGCAGTTCGCGGGCGATGGATTCGGTCAGTCCAAGTTGGTTATTGTCGGGCAGAACATCCCAGGTGTAGGTTTCTACTTCCAGGTGCGGGCAAAAGGGTTGCTTTTTCCACAGTTCCAGCAAGTCTTCAATGTGCCGGTTGGTACTGCGTAACCTCCCGTAGGTATTGGTAAAAATGGGCACGTGAAAGTGTGTGCGCAATTCGGTAAAGGATTCTTCGGGCAGGGCATCCAGGGCAGGACCCAGGTCGGGGTACTTCACCAGTTCGCCATCTGCCCGGCGGCAGACGGTTTGGTGCAGATAGGTTGACTCGTTGTAGGGGGCCAGTGCTTCCTGAATGTCGCCCGTGTCAGATCCAATCTCTGTTTGCAATGCCGCACTGATCTGTATTTTGCCCGTGCGTACGCCCAGCTTTTTTAGCTTTCGCAAAACGGTTTCTGCCTGATCTTCGTATTCCACGGCAAAATGGCAGACATCGTAGCATAACTGCACGTGCTCCCGCAAATGATCGGCAGCTTGGGCAGCGGTACAGCCCAGTTTTTGCCGTAAGGCTTCCAGGCCGGTGGTCAGCAGGTCCTGCTCGTAGAATCCCAGAAATTCCGTACTGTTTTCCAATAAGCCGTCGGGTTCCGGTTCGATGTCGAGGTGCAGGGACTTGCCTGTGCGGGCCTTGAGTTCCACCAAATGAGCAGTCACTTCGGCCAGGTGACGGGCCCCAATTTCCCGTACTTGTTGTTTCGATTTCTTGGTCGTATGCCACCACCGGTAGGAGAGGGGGGACGTGGATACGCCGCCTTCCGGCAAATGTGGGGGGAGGAGAACCGCCAGCAGATCGAAGAGCCCGATGGTGTAATCCACCCGCTCCCGTGTGGTCCAGTCAGGCGCGTGGACCTGATCCTTGACCATCTTACCGTGAAACTGTCCGTAGGGAAAGCCATTCATGGTGAAGACGTAACATTTTTTCTCCAGCAGCCAATCCTGGAAAGCAGCGAGGGCCGGTGCTTCATTTAACTCCCGGGCCGCTTTTGCCGAAAGGCGCAAACCAATACCAAAGGGGGCTGACCAACGCAGCTGCTCTCTGACTTGCAGGGCATGTACCAGACTGCCAAAAACGGCGGGCCAGGTTTCCCCGGGGTGAATATTAGTACAATAGGTTAAGTGTCCTTTTTCTGTTATCTGCACAGATAGTTAATTTAATTCCTGAACGGCCAGGTCGAGCAGGTCGCGATCCATTTCGTGTACCTCCACGCCGTGACCGATGCGGTCGAGCAACATGATGGTCAGTTGTCCGCCCAGGTGTTCGCGAAATTCTTCTAGTCCGGCCCAGAGCAACGGGTTAAAGCCGTTCCCGGATTCGGATAGAAGTTTGGGGTGTGCCAGACTGAAGCCCAGGTCCCGCAGGCACTGATGCACATTCTCCATGTCGGGGCGTTCAAGCAGGCCGGTGTGTACGGAATAGGCCACATCCAGGGCAATACCGATGGCTACGGCTTCACCGTGCCTCACCTTGTAATCAGTGATTTGTTCCAGCTTATGGGCCGCCCAGTGACCGAAGTCCAGCGGACGCGAACTGCCCAGCTCAAAGGGGTCGCCATTGGTGGCGATGTGGGCCATATGGTGTTTGGCGCAGCGGTAAATCAATTCCTCCATGGCCGGCATATCCCGCTGATTCAGGTCCCGTGCTTTATCGGCGATCCAGTGGAAAAAACCGGCCTCCCGGATCAGGGCTACCTTGACGGCCTCAGAAATGCCCGCCCGCCAGTCGCGCTCGTGCAGGGTGTTCAGGAAATCAAAATCGTTGAGCACTGCGAAGGGTGGCACGAAAGTGCCCAGGTAATTCTTTTTATTGAAGTAGTTGATCCCGTTCTTTACACCCACACCCGAATCGTTTTGCGAAAGCACGGTAGTGGGGATGCGAACGTGGCGAATGCCACGGTGGGCAATGGCCGCCACGAAACCGACCAGATCTAGTATGGCACCCCCGCCAATTGCCAGCACGTAGGAGTGGCGGTCGATCTTATGCTGGTCGATCTGTTGCAGTAATTCCTCTACCAGTTCGAAGCGATTTTTGGCCACCTCCCCGCCGGTGATAGTAACTGGTTCGGCGCATAGCTCGAGGTCGTCGCGGTAGGCCTGACAGTATTTCGCGATCTGTTCGCCGAGGGCGGGATGCAGACGCGCCACCTCACTATCCACTGCGAATAGCAGCTTGCGGCGTCCCGGGTGCCCATCTTCCCGCAAGGTGTTGAGAAAGATCTTATTTCCCGGGTCGAACAGCCCATGAGTGAAGTGCACCTTATAGGAGAAGGGAATGGAGAATTCCTGGTGGATGGTTTGTGCTGCGATCGGGGTCGATGTATTGGAAGACATGTCTGTGATTTGTTCAGGTTACGGCAAACAGCCGGGCCAGCCCCAGGGATACAGGGAGCAGGCAAAGTACAATCAGGCCGGCCAGGATGCCCGAGAAACCGGCACTCAAAGCGGCATTCAGGGGGATGAGCGAAAGCACTCCCATCTTAACCGCCCGCATGATCAATGCGGGTTCATTCCGCCGGATGGCCTTTAGTTTGGATCCGGTATTCATCCAGGTCCATAGTACTAAAAAGAGCAGAGCATCCATTAGGTTGAACCGGGTGAAGAAATGCAGGGCAACGAAGGCCCCAAGCACAATCCAGTCAAGGCCCAGTGCCAATTGAATGGCTCGTCGGTTGCGGCCGGTCACCTCCCCCTGGCTGGTCAGCGTAATGTCACTGATGAAAACTACCGGGATAAGAGCCAGCCACCAGTATTGCTGCAGGGCCAGCAGACTGAAACTGATGCCCAGCAGCAAATTGCCACCCCGGCAGGCACCCATGTTCAGGGGGCCGAGCCAGGAGTGATGCTTGCCGTATTTATCGTAAATAATGGCCAATAAGGCTACGGCTGTCGCCAAAAAGCCACTGGCAATGGATACCAGGAAGGCACAGGCAATCCCGGCCAGGAGCAATACCATTCCCAGGGCAGTTGCCTGCTTTACCGTAACCTGCCCGCTGGGGATGGGCCGTTCGGGGCGTTCTACGCGATCCAAGTCGGCGTCGAAGATGTCGTTGAAGACTACTCCACCACCATACAAACCAATGGTCGCCAGGATCAGCCACCACCAGTCACCACCCCGCCAAAGGAAACCAGCCACGCTGACACCCGCCAGAATATCGGCCACCGCCGTGATAATATTGGCGGGCCGCATTAATATGAAATAGGGCTTCAGTCTGCTCAATTTTCGATGATGTTGTCGGCCTTATCTGTGGTACGACCGCCACGGAGCACACTATTACCGTTGAATTGCAGGCTGCGGTCGATCTCGTCCACATCCATCCAGTGTTCTTCCTTCATCTGTCCGCTCTGGCCGTAAGCCGACAGGGCGTTGTAGTAGGTAGTGAGCTCTACGTGTTCTTTGGGAATGCCCCGCTCTAACATCAGATTGGCGGTCTTGGGTACGGAGAGCGGGTCGCTGATACCCCAGTCGGCCGAGCTATCGATGATGATGCGTTCGGGGCCGTAGTGTTTCACGAGTTCTACCATGCGTTCGTTCCCCATTTTGGTGCCGGGGTAGATGGTGAAGGCCGTCCAGTATCCGCGGTCGAGCACTTCTTTGGCGGTCTCCTCATTGCAGTGGTCGATGATCACCTTGGTG
>JASBTH010000434.1 GCA_030148525.1 Saprospiraceae bacterium
ACATTAATCAGTATTTTCGTTTTACGTTCAACTTTTATTCCCTTTCCCACTTCCAATTGTTTAACAATAGGTTGTAAACCCACCTTCACATCCTAACAGAAAGAGAGAACAAAATCCAATAATTTGGATGTTTTCAAAGTACGTTCAATTTCGTTTTATATTCGCCTTTTCGTCTGATTGACAATTTGTTACGAACGAAGGTTCAAACCCCAGCGGAATCACCAATTTGAAGTATGAAGTCAGAGATCGGAGGTCAGAAGTATTTGGCCTGTCTTCTCTGGCTTCATTTTTTTTTTGGCGAAAGCCGCATCACCTTCGCTGAAAAACCGGGCGATGATAGTCGGGCACTTTTTGGCACTTGGAAGGAAAAGGATGTGATGGACCACAAGGCCAAGAGACGGAAAGAATACCTCCTGGAATTGATGAAGGTTGAAGCAGCATCCGGACTCAATGATTCACAGAGCCCGGGTAAACCTAACAATCGCCTAAAACTTTACTCCTCTTACCTAGAATCGACTGAAAAAAGCTCAATCAAGGGTTGGTTAATATATAGATGATGCCTTCCAACCACCTGATCTGTTACAAAACCATGATCTTTTAATGTTTCTAGATACCTGGCAGCCGTACGACGATGAATTTGTAGTTCTCCGGACAGCGTTGTGCCAGTAATTACGGGATACGAAAATAGCGCATCAATCAAGTCTGCAGAATAAGTTTTTGGCAACGCTGTTTTGAGTCTGTATTTGGTTTGATCGTACAGATTTAAAACAGAAAATAGGGTCTCTTTCGTAGCACTGGCCTGTTCCCTAAAGGCTTGTAACATAAATCTAAGTTACTTGGCAACAGTAGTGTGAATGTTCTCAATTTCCGAACTCGCTACTGCTTCTCGCATAATGGCCGGAGACATCAGTAACATCGGATTGGGCAATGCTCTGGCCGACCCTTTTAGTTCAGCTAATTCGGTCCGCGCCTGAAGGAGCAAACCTTGCAAGGATGAATAATCCAGAGCGGGCGGAAGGAATGGTAAAGAAAATGGTTATTCGGCTCGGTAAGACATTTTACAATTTGTCACACGTTACTGTAATATGTTACAAAATAGCGATTTTTGTAACATATTACCGCTTCCGAAAAGGTTTGAACTTGAGCCCAACCTCGTCACGCGAGTATATACCCGACTCGAATTGGTTTTGCTACGCTCTACTTCGTGCTGGTATTTCAAATCACTTCGTTGTCGATGTACCAGGAAGTTTTCCCAACGTGAACCTTTATCCGGCCTGGCACCGGTGCTTTTGAATGTGTTTAAAGAGGATCGTACTCTCATATTGTTATGATATTTTGGGATTACGATCCGATATTGTCGTTTTTTGGATATGCAGACAAAGTGTTAGAACATCAGATCATACTACTGGTACAGAACTGTAATCCAGTTCGACCAGTTAGGGGGCAAAACACTCCTGGAGGAGAGGGAACCCTGAACCTCAATCAGGGACGTTCAAACCGTCAGCCGTATATCGTAATCCGTGGGCCGTCCAATTCCCCAATTCTCCAATTCTCCAAATCCCCCCATCTCCAATTCCCCATTCCCCGGCCGCCGAAACCCATACGGGCGTATGCCTTTTGTGAAGGAGGCCGATTTCCCATTTTTTCTCTACATTCACACCCAACGCCAAATCATTGCATTCGTTAAACCTACTGCGACGAAGATTCGAATGGGTTTTGCCCCCGCATCCTCCCGCAGCATAGCTTATCATCATGTCCAACAAAACGAGAAGGACGTTCCTGCAAAAGATGGCCCTCGGCATGAGCCTGCCGATGCTACCATACTTCGGGAAGTCAACCAACCAACCAACATCCCGTCCGCTACACCGGAAACGCAGCTTCGATGCTGACTCCCCGGTCAACCTGGCGCTCATCGGTGCCGGCGGCATGGGGAACGCCGATATGCAGACGGCCCTGCGTATTCCCGGCGTACGGATCGTAGCGGCCTGCGACCTCTACGACGGTCGCCTGGAGGCCTGCAAAAAGACCTACGGCCCCGATATTTTCACCACCCGCGATTACCGGGAGATCCTCAAACGCGACGACGTCGACGGGGTCATCATCGGTACGCCGGACCACTGGCATAAGCAGATATCCGTTGATGCCCTCAACAGTGGCAAGGCCGTTTACTGCGAAAAACCCATGGTCCACCACATCGAAGAAGGAATGGAAGTGGTCGAGGCCCAGCGTCGGTCGGGCAAGACCTTCCAGGTGGGTAGCCAGGGCATGAGCTCCCTGGGTAACGAAAAAGCCAAAGAACTACTGGCCGCCGGCGCCATTGGTACCCTGAACTACGCCGAAGGCTTCTGGGCGCGTAATTCGCCCCTGGGCGCCTGGCAGTACCCAATTCCCGAGGATGCCAGCCCCGAGACCGTCGGTTGGGATGCCTACATCAGCAATACCACCCGGCGCGAGTTCGATCCCCTGCGCTTCTTCCGCTGGCGGAATTACCGCGACTACGGTACGGGCGTGAGCGGTGACCTCTTCGTTCACCTGTTTTCCAGCCTGCACTTCATCACCAACTCCAAAGGCCCCAATAAGATCCAGGCCACCGGCGGACTGCGCTACTGGAAAGACGGTCGTGAAGTACCCGATATCCTGCTCGGTATGTTCGACTATCCCGATACCGAGGAGCACCCGCCCTTCAATCTGTCCCTGCGGGTCAACTTTGTCGATGGTACCTCCGGCAGCACCTACCTCCGACTGGTGGGTAGCGAAGGGGCCATGGATGTTAAGTGGCGGGAGGTCGTCCTGCGCAAGAATGAGGCCGTCGATCCCAATGCCGACCCCTTCCTGGCCCAAAAAAGTAAGGAAACGGATAGTGCTGCTTCCAGCCGTGACCGCGCGGGTATCAAAGGTCCCAACGAAGTGGTCTATAAAGCTGATGACAACTACCTCGGTGCTCACTACGATCACCTCTACAACTTCATCAACGGTATTCGCACGGGCACGCCCGTCGCCGAAGATGCGGTATTCGGGTTCCGTGCGGCGGCACCGGCCTTACTCTGTAACGACAGCTATTTCAATAATCAGATCATCCACTGGGACCCCGTAAATATGAAGGTCCTGAAAAAATAAAACACCTATGTCAACACTTCATAAACCATGGGCCAGCGCGTTCCTGCTGGCCTGTATCACACTATTTGCTGCCTGTACACCGACCGAAGAAGGCGGCGATGATACCTCCGCCGAATGGGTGACCCTCTTCGATGGCTCGTCCACCGATAACTGGCGCGGCTATAATAAAGACGGATTTCCCACCATCGGCTGGTTCGTCGATGACGAGGGCAACCTCTGTGTCCAGAAAACGGGTACCGAAGAGGAAGGGTACGGCGGTGATATCATCACTAAAGATACCTACGAGAATTACGAGCTGGAACTGGATTTTATGGTCAGCGATACGGGTAATTCCGGTATCCTGTACCGCGTACACGAACAACCCGACCGCGCCATCTGGCACAACGCCCCGGAATACCAACTGCTCGACGATCCCGTCTACGCTGAGATGTTGGGCGAAGAGGAGATGCACGATAAATACACCGCTGCCCTCTACGATATGATCCCCGCGACTGGCGATCCCTCCAACCCGCCGGGCGAGTGGAATACAGCCAAAATCGTGGTCAATAATAACCACGTCGAACACTGGCTCAACGACCAAAAGGTGGTGGAATACACCATCGGCTCGCCCGAGTGGGAGCAACTGTACCAGGATAGCAAATTTGCCGGATACCCCGAATTCAGCCGGGCCACCCGTGGCCACATCGGTCTCCAGGATCACGGCCACCTGATCAAATTCCGTAACATCCGGATCAAAGAATTACCCTCTTCCTTCGAATCCCTCTTCAATGGGGAGAACCTCGATGGCTGGGATGTCTACGGCACCGAAAAATGGTCGGCCGAAAACGGGGAGATCGTTTGCGAAAGCGGTCCCGACGAACAATACGGTTACCTGGCCACCGAAGAAGAATTCACCGATTTTGAGCTTACGCTAAAATTCCTGCAGGAGGCCGACGGCAACAGCGGCGTATTTTTCCGGTCCCAACTCGACGGCACTAAGATCTCCGGCTGGCAGGCCGAAGTGGCTCCTCCGGGATTGCACACTGGTGGTGTCTACGAATCCTACGGTCGCGGCTGGCTCATCCAACCCGACAGCACTCTCGACAGTGCCCTCAAAATGGGCGAGTGGAACGATATGCGCATCTACGTACACGGCGATCGGGTCATCACCTGGCTGAACGGCGTACAAATGGTCAACTTCCAGGACGAAAAGATCGGCGAAGCTACCGGCAAGGTTGCCCTGCAGATCCACGACGGCGGCGGCATCAAGGTGCGGTGGAAAGATTTGATGATCAGAAAGCTGTAGGAGGTCAGAAGTCAGAGATCAGTAGTCAGAAGTAGAATTGAGGCTTGAAAAATGAAGGTACTCGTGTGCTTCACCTAAATGTGCGTTTCCCCTCTCCTCCAGATGGAATACCATTCGCAAGAGCTGGATTGGCCGGGATGAGGAGAGGGGATTAAGGGGTGAGGTTGCCGAAGTCAGAAGTCAGATAAAATAACCCCATCCAATTTAGTGAGGGGGCATACTTAAGCCTGCGTGCCGTTCCGCTGACGCCAAAGTCCGTGCGGCCGGAGGGGCTAGGTACGCTCCCTAATCGCAACGGGTTTTCGGGTAATCATCATCTCTGTACCGTATGGTTTGATGCGGTCGACACGCCATAGAACAGGTTAGTAGGTAAACCTCAAATTCGTTAGTATCTTTGCGGCGACCAATCGAAACCCGACCATGAAACGACCTACGTTCCTGACATTGGCCCTGCTATTGGGCCTGCTACCACTATCTGCCTACGGGCAAAACAAGCCCGGTACACCGCTGGTCATTAAAAAAGCATCCGGCCCCATTATCCTGGATGGTCAAATTGATGAAGTGACCTGGCAGGAGGCCGATGTAGCCGATGACTGGTACATGAATTTCCCGGCGGATACGGTACTGGCTCCGTACCAGACCGAGTGTCGCCTCACCTTTGACGAGGATTTTCTCTACGTATCCTTTGTCTGTTATGATGATGATTCACCCGATATCATCAGCTCGCTGCGTCGTGACTTCAACTACGATCGCAATGATAATGTGGGGTTTGCTCTGGGGCCGTATAACGACCGCCAGAACGGCTTTTTCTTTGTAATCACCCCGGCCGGGGTACAGATGGAAGGCACCGTCACCGGTGGCGGAACCAGTGATAATTCCTTCAATACCTTTTGGGATAATAAGTGGTATTCAGAAGTGACGCGCTACCCCGATAAATGGATCGCCGAATTGGCCATACCCTTTAAGAGCTTTCGCTACCGTTCCGATGTGCGCGAATGGAATATTGCCATGGATCGCTGGGACCTCAAACGCAATACTAAATCCTCCTGGATTCGTACACCTATTCAATTCATTTCGGCTTCCTTCCCATACAGCGGACAGTTAGTCTGGGAAGATCCTATTCCGGAAGCTAAAACGAATATTTCGGTGATTCCCTACCTGGCGGGTAGCACCTCTTCCGACCGGGAAGCTGAACCTATCGAGCGCAGTTCCAATATTCAGGCAGGATTTGATGCCAAGGTGGCCGTTACACCCTCCCTGAATCTGGACCTTACCGTGAATCCCGACTTTTCCCAGGTGGAAGTGGATCGCCAGGTGATCAACCTGACGCGTTTTGAGTTTCAGTTTCCCGAACGACGCCAGTTCTTTTTGGAAAACAATGATCTTTTTTCCCAGGCGGGGTACCCCGAAGCGCGACCCTTCTTCTCCCGCCGCATCGGTCTGGCCCGTGATTCCTCCGGCCTGTTTCAACAGGTACCTATTCTGTACGGAGCCCGCCTGAGTGGTTCCCTGAATGAAAAATGGCGCATCGGCCTGCTCAATATGCAAACGCAGGAAAAAGAGGAATTCGGCCTGCCGGCGCAAAACTATACGGTGGCCGCCTTGCAGCGTAATTTCTGGGCCCAATCCAGCTTCACGGTCAGCTTTGTCAATAAAGCCTCCCTGAACGTTGCACCGGGCGATACGACTCGATACTTCGCCGAAAACGTCTTCCGCCGCATCCAGACGGGTGAACGCAACGAATTGGTCCCCAATACCTACAACCGGGTGATTGCTGCCGACCTGGAGATGACCAGCAAGGATACGCGCTGGTATCACAGTTCTTTTATCGGGAAGTCATTCGACGATTTTAATAGTAAAGAGAATTTGTCGGGACTCTTATTCACCCGTTTTCAAAATCGCAATTTCAATGCCCATATCGGGCATAGTTTCGTCAATGAGTTCTTTAACCCCGAGGCTGGCTTTGCGCCCGGTATCCGGGTGTATCCGGGCCAGTACTCCTTCTTCTCCCAGGTCGGGTACACCTTTTACCCCCAACAGTCCTCCATCGTACAAATGGGACCGACGGCAGAGGTGAATACTACCTTTATACCGGGAGGAACCAATACCGACCGCAGTCTGAACCTGAACTATAGAATGGCTTTCCAGAACGCTTCCTCCTTTCGGGTGGGCTTCAATTGGGTATACCAACAGTTGACCAATGATTTCAGCCTGATCGATCCGGACCGGTATACCCCCTTCCGGGAAGGGGAGGAGTATCGTTGGGCATCTGTTTCGGCGGCCTACCAAAGTAATCCACGACGATTATTTACCTACCAGCTCTCGTCGACCTACGGGGGCTTTTACAACGGCACCAACTTCAATCTGTCGGGAGAACTGGGGTATCGCTACCAGCCCTACGGTAACATCGCCCTGCGTTTTGATTTTAATGACCTGCAGCTGGCCGATGGGTACGGTAACGAACAACTATTCCTCATTGGTCCGCGAATCGACCTTACCTTTTCGGATGAGTTGTTCCTCACTACCTTTATCCAGTACAATAATCTACTTGATAATATCAACCTGAATGCCCGCCTGCAATGGCGTTACCAACCGGCGTCGGACTTCTTTTTGGTGTATACCGAAAACTATCTGCCGGAGAACCTCTTTAGCAAAAATCGGGCATTAGTCTTTAAAGCCACGTATTGGTTAAACCTGTAGAGCGACCATGCGTGGTGGCTCTACAGGCTATAGCACCGCTTACAACATTTTCCGTGCCTCACCGCAGTAGCTGCAGTCCAGATTGGGATTGGCAGCAAAAGCAGAACGGATCAGTTGATCACCCTGAGTTCCGTTGGTCGCACTCTTGAGTTGGAGTAAGCCATCCAGGCACACCAGCTCCGGGTTCTGGGAGTTGGTGCGGCGGGCTTTCGCCAAATGCCGAGCGGCCAGGTCCAGTTCATTTCGGTGGTAGTAGATAACTGCCAGGCGACTATTCACATCAATATTATCGGGGCGGGCTTCGTGCTCTTTTTTGGCGTAAGCCAGTGCCTGATCCAGATCTCCTTTCAGATCCATGTACACTTCACTGTATTCCAGGCCCATTTTGTGACCGGATGCTTCATCATCGGCCAGCATGGCCATAATATCATCCGTCAGGACTTTAGCTTTATCGGTATTACCTTGCTCTTGTTCGATCTTGGCCAATTCCATGTAAAATCCAACTTCCGGGATCAGATCAGCTGCTTCCTGGTACAGCGTTTTGGCCTCTTCCATATTACCTTTCAGGGCCTCCGTTTCAGCCAGAGCGGCCACCGCAAAAGGATAGTTCGGACGATGCACTAATGCTTCTTTATACTGTGCCTCGGCTTTGTCGAGCTGGCCGTATTCTTTGTACAGATCGCCGAGCACCAGACGGGCCCATTCGGTTTGCTCCTGACCGGGATAGCCGGCTGATACCGCCAGTTTCATGGCCTCAATGGCGCCTTCCGACTGGCCGTGGATCTCGCGCAGATACGAAATACGGCTGTACGACCGGATGTCGGGTCGCACCGAGATCATTTTATCCGCCATCTTTACGGCTTCTTCGTAATTGCCCAATTCTACGTTGGCATCAACCAACACACCGTAGATGCCAGCATCGTATGTATTCAGCGCGAGGGCTTGCTCGCCTATTTCCTTTGCTTCCGCAAATTGGTGGAGGGATAACAGGACGGAAGCCTTATTCAACATGGCGCGGTAGGTATTGCTTTCATCCAGTTGCTCTTCCTGGAGGACACCATCAATAACTGTCAGCGCAGCCGGAAAATAGTGACCGTGCTCCCCGGAAACGCGCGCTTCCTGCATGAAGAGTTCTGCCAGGGTCAGGCGGGCTTTAATATCATCGGGGTTCGCTTCAATTTTGGCGGTGAGGTCCGCATACATTTTTTGTACTCGTTCCGCTTCCTCCGGAACACTGATGACCGTAGGTCGCTCCAGTAATTCCGGGATAACGACCCGGTCCGTGGACTGATCTTTCGGTTGGGAACCGTTTTGCTGACAAGCAGTAAAGACCAGACTAATGAGGGTGAGGGAAAATAGAATATGTCTCATGATTTGGAATATTTAAAAGGGAGCCCGTTCGGATGAGCCCCAACGGGCTCCCTGTTGAACCGAGTGAATCGGTATGGGTTACTTAATTTTTACCAGTTTAATCGATTGCAGGACCGTACTGCCGGAGGTGACCTTAGCTACGTAAGTGCCTTTCGGCAAATTGGTGGCGTTCCAGGTCGTTTCGTATTCACCGGCCCCTACCTGATCTTCCACTACGGTTTGGATCAGGGAACCACTCATATTGTAGACATAAATGCCCACCCGACTTTGCTCCCGTACATTGTAGCGGAAGGTGGTCGTGGTTTCAAAAGGATTCGGGAAATTGTAGGCAAATACGTTGGGTGCATTTAGTCCCGATACACTAGTCGTCATCGACGGAGGAAGTACATCAGGCTGTTCGTACGCCACGATCTCACCGGAATATTTACCGGTTCCCGACCAGGGCGTCTGCACGTAAGGGAACAGAGACTTGAAGGTGGTATCGTTCTCGCTGATTCCGGTATCGTACATTAGTACGCCGAGCAGGTCCTGAGTAACGGGACTATCATCTTCATTGGGATCGTAATCGTCGTACCACAGGCCAATTGCTGCCAATACGACACCACTAACTGCTTGTAGTTCGATGCGTGTCACATCATCCTCTAATCGGCGTCCGTTAGGGAAGCCATCCATATTCGGGATAAACTCCAAATCAGCATTGCTGGCGTAAGTGGGATCAGTGAGGCCTAATACAGCAGCCTGGATTAACCCCAGAGAACTGAAATTCTCGTCATCACGGGGTGTCGGTGGAACGGCCATATTCAGGCGCAACATGTCCCCGCCATTGGGCAGAAAGTTATTGATAAATGGCTTGCCGGCCGCCAGCGGATCGCCACCTTTACCGGTAGCCAATTGGTAGGGTCGTAAATTCGGTACCCCTGTGTGAAAGGTCGGCCAAATATCGACGGCACGGGGTGCCGCATCATTGGGTAACAATAAGGCGCCAAAGGCATCCTCCGACAGCGCTGTTCCGTCCAGCGCTTCGGCTCCTTTCAGTCCGAAAAGTCCAGACTGACCGTTACCAAAGTCGAAGGCCCCTAGTGAATTACGTTGTACGCGCAGGTTGGCCAGTGCCGGTACGGCACCACCAAAAAGGCTGTCGTCCATGTATAAAGCCAATTCGGGATTGTAGAAATAATCACCCCAGATATCCAGGTTTTCCAGATCCTGGTAGGGTGTGGTGGCATTCCACAGGTCCTTCTGACCAATCGGTATAACTGCCTCGTTGGTCAGTGGCATACCGATGCGTGATACTTGTACCCAGTCACCTTCATAATCTTCACCGTAGGTCATATCATTAAGGGTACGGATCTTGGGGCGACTTGCCGAAGCCCATACACCAATGATATAGCGGGAATCCAGAATGTTTTCGGCCGATTCCGGGCCAAAACCATCCTTTTGTAGCATGCTGATGGGGACCTGAATGGCAATGGTCGATACATTGGTACCAGCTACACCATCAACGGGCATAGAGTTCTGGCGGGGTGCATCACCCAGGTCAAAAATGCCACCCAGGTCAACGAAAAACGGATCATCGGTCGGACCGCAGAAAACGTTCTCGCCGGTATTGGCACGGGTAACGGCATCGCGCATCAGAAAATCGTAGGTCGAATTCAGGCCGGCAGCACCTTCAATAGATCGTGGTCCGATAT
>JASBTH010000411.1 GCA_030148525.1 Saprospiraceae bacterium
GACTGCAAATGTCTATTATTTGAACCTCACTGCAGCCTTTTTTCGCCCCGTAGCCATGCTACGAAGCTCAAAAAAGGCTTTGTGAGAACCAAATTCTAGACATTTTCGCCATCAAAAACAAATCCCAAACACGCTCTTACTTAAATCAACGTGAGGTTGGCCTTAGCTGATTTTGTAAAATGCAGGTAAGGCCCAACCTCCCGGTAGAAGGTAGTAGATATAGGGTACCCTGAAACCACACCATCCCCGTTTTTCGTATATTTAAGGTGAAAAGGTCCTGATTTATGCTATCCGTAAGTGTCATTATTCCAACCCTCAACGAAGCTGAAAACTTGCCTGTCTTGCTTCGTCATCTCACCAGTATCAACGACGGCTCACTACGGGAAATCATCGTGGTAGATGCCCATAGTTCAGATAACACAGTGCACGTAGCGCGTGAATTTGGTGCAACGGTTCTGGTTGCTGAATGCTGTGGGCGGGCTGCCCAAATGAATCAGGGGGCAACATTTGCCACCGGTGAGGTACTTCAGTTTATCCATGCCGATACCCGGCCACCTCACTCTAATTTTGCTGATATACGGGAAACCATAGCTGCTGGCAATCCAATAGGCTGCTTTACCTATCGCTTTGACTCCAACAATCCACTACTGCGAATCAATGGTTGGTTCACCCGTCTCGATCGGCTATGGTGCCGTGGTGGTGACCAGGCGATTTTCATCAAAAGAGATTTTTTTCACCAGCTCGGCGGGTATAAACAACACTGGAAGATCATGGAAGAGTACGATCTCCTCATCCGTGCCCGCAGGATAGCGCCCTTCCATATTGTTCGCAAGGACGGTATTGTTTCGGCCCGAAAATACCAAGGCCGCAACTACCTGAAAGTGCAGCTTGCCAACCTGATTGTCTTCAATATGTTCAGGCGGGGATACTCCCAGGAGAAGCTGGTCCGGACCTACCGCCGTCTATTGGGGTAGATCACCAATAAGGTTGACTTCTGGTTCTAATTCCACTCCGAATCGCTCCAGTACCGATGCCTTGATCTGGCGGGCCAGAGCCCAGATTTCCTGCCCCGTGCCTTTCCCGTGATTTACCAAAACTAAAGCGTGCTTGGGAGAGATCCCAACCTGACCAAGGCGCTTTCCCTTCCAACCGGTATTTTCGATCAACCAGGCGGCAGGAATTTTCACGTTTTGGTCATCGACCGGATATGACGTCAAATCGGGAAAGCGTTCCCTGATGTGTTGGTAGGTCTTGCGAGGTACGATCGGATTTTTGAAGAAGGAGCCAGCATTACCCAGTTTTTTTGGATCGGGTAATTTTCTTTTCCGAATAGCCACCACGGCAGTGCTGATATCAGCGGGGGTAGGTTTGATTATATTCCGTATTGCCAATTCCTGTTTTATGGCTCCATAGGAAGTAAAAGCAGTATGCTCATTAATGGTGAGTTGTAGCTGTACTTCCGCAATGAAATATCGCCCCCTATCTACTGTTTTGAACCGACTGGTGCGGTATCCGAAACCACAATCCCCGGCATCAAAATGCACCCACTTTCCCGTTTTCAGATCCATAGCGCGCACCCGGTGCAGCACATCGCTCAATTCAACCCCGTAAGCTCCTATGTTCTGCATAGGTGCCGCACCCACGCTTCCCGGAATCAGGGAGAGGTTTTCCAGTCCCCCCAAACCCATCCTGAGGGACCAGGTCACCAGATCGTGCCAATTTTCGCCTCCCGCAGCAGCAACGATAGCGGTATTGCCAGTCCGGCTCATTATTCCGCGCCCAATTAGCTGATTGTGAAGAACAAATTTTTGCGGATTGCCAATGAATAACATATTACTTCCTCCCCCCAGGATGAGTAGGTCATCGGGGTTAAAAGCACGGGCAACAGCTTCGATCTCACGAGGTGAGTGTACACTGGTAAAGGCGGGTGCACTGGCTTGTACGCCAAAGGAGTTGAATCCCCGCAAATCTTTCCCCGCATCTACGTCAATGGAATATATGGCTTCTTTCATGCCGCGCGAAAATATGGAAAAGGTTTAAATGGTGTACAAGGTTTATGATTTAAATGGGTAAATATTAGACAGCAGTATACTAAGAAGTCCCTCTAAACCCTCTAAACCCTCTAAACCTTCTAAACCCTCTAAACCTTTTACACCCTTTACACCCTTTACACCCTTTACACCTTTTAAACCCTCTAATCATTCCGCCAGATCAAATTGTAATTTGGCCAGGGCATTATAAGCGCCATCTTCCACATGGGAGAGCTCTTCGTGGGTACCCTGCTCGACTATATGGCCGTCCTCGATAACAAAGATGCAATCGACATCCCGGATGGTAGCCAAACGGTGGGCAATGATGATGGATGTACGCCCCACCATCAGCGTGTTCAGGGCATCCTGTACCAGCCGTTCGGACTCGGCATCTAATGACGAGGTTGCTTCATCGAGAAGCAGGATAGCAGGATCTTTAAGGATGGCCCGGGCAATGGCAATGCGCTGGCGTTGCCCGCCGGAAAGCTTTACACCACGTTCCCCGACGATGGTATCCAAACCTTCCGGAAAAGATTTAATAAAATCCCAGGCATTCGCTTGTCGGGCCGCTTCGATAATCTCTTCCTCCCCGGCAGCAGGAGCACCGTAGAGAATGTTTTCCCGGATGGTACCTCCAAATAAGATCACTTCCTGAGGCACGATTGCCAGGTTCTGCCGGTAATCCAGCAAGTCGTAATCGTAGATTGATTTACCGTCGATAAGAATACGACCATCATCCACCTGGTAGAATTGCAGCAATAATTGAATGATGGTGGATTTGCCCGCCCCGCTGCCGCCGACCAGCGCTACTTTTTGCCCGGAGCGTATATCCATCGACATGCCCTGTATTACCGGGACATCCTTGCGGGTGGGATAAGCGAAATGAACGTTTTGGTAGGAAATATTTCCCTCGTAGCGCAGAGCTGGCTTGGTATTCATTTTACGTGGTTGCACCTCGGGCTCATTATCCATGATATCCAGAATGCGATCCGTGGCCCCGACTGCAGCTACTATTTCGGTATAAAAAGAACCAAGGCTGGCAATACTGGCCCCTACCAATCCGGTATACACGATGAAATTGACGAGGTCACCCTGCAGCATCGCACCGCTTTGCACCATCAGAGCGGCCCGCCACATCACGAAAAACAGTGCACCGAACATTACAAAAATGATGAAGGCCGCAAATAGTCCCCGCATATGAGCAGCCCGCAGTGCTGTTTTTACCACGTCCTGCAGTTTGCCGCCGTAGCGTGCCAATTCGAACCACTCGTTGGTATACGCCTTGACGGTCTGTATCGTTTGCATGGTCTCTTCCACCACCACATTGGCTTCCGCCAATTCATCCTGGCGGCGCTTAATCAACTTCCGGATGTGGCGTCCAAAAAACATTGCCAACAGCACTACCACCGGGAAGGTCAACAGCATAGTGAGGGCCAGTGACTGCATTTTTACAATGATAATCAGAATCGCCCCCACGAAAATGATGACCTGCCGTATAAATTCCGCCAACGTAATCGAAACGACGCTCTGAATCTGGGTCACGTCGTTGGTGATGCGGCTGGTAACTTCTCCCACCCTTCTTTTTTCCAGAAAGGGGATACCCAGGGTGATCAGTTGCTGGTATAAATCTTGCCGGAGATTCGCCATAGACCGCTCACTTACAATGGCGAACAACCAAACCCGGAGGTAGGAAAACACGCCCTGCACCCCGAGCAAGGCCAACAGAAATAAAAAGACCTGATTAAGCGTTAGGTTGTAGGTCGGATTTCCGCTGATGATATTCAATATCTCGCCTGGCAAACTCATAATCGCCAGGAACAGCATACTCCCGGCTGATAAAAAAAACATCCCCAGGATAAAAGGCCATTTATACGGCAGGACATACCGGAATATCTGCAATGACCGCTTCAGGTTTTGCTTATTCAGTTTAGGTTGATCCTTCTTGTTAATGGGGCGCTTTCGCGTACTCATACATCAGTATTTATTCCCGCAAAGGTACGTGGATTTTACCCGTTGCGACTCATTAAACAAAGCTAAAACACGCTTTACGTACGTAAATATGCATTCACAGACTCGGGGGACGAATTATTTGACACGATTCTGACCCTGTACCAACAAATGCCTACTTTCGGGCTTCCAAAATCTCAAGTAAACAGGTAACACGCATTAATCGGTAAAGCCAGACGATGAAGCACTCCTACATAATTGCATTATTGGTCCTGATACAAGTCATGCTCTCCGACAAACTGACTGCTCAAAACCTGGATTTTGGCGTAGTTGCCGGTTTACCCTCCTACAGTGGAGACCTGTCTCCGCAGGAACTGGGCATCTATTTCGAAGATATCCGTGTTGGTGGCGGCGTCTTCTTGAGAAACCAATATTCCAAACGCCTCGGGATACGATACGGTTTGACGTACGGTCGAATCAGTAGCTCTGCTCCGTTGCGGGGTGCCAATGGATATCGCCCCAACTTCCTGACCGACCTGTACGAAGTTTCCGCTCTGGCCGAAATAACCCCCTTTACTATCGGTTACTACGATGCCGGGACCATCATTACCCCCTACCTGGCATTGGGTCTGGCACTTTTTCAATTTGACCCCAAAACGGAATTCCAGGGAGAGCGCATCCGTTTGCAGCCACTCGGTACCGAAGGCCAGGGTTTGCCAGGCTACAGTGCCCCCTACCGACGTTTACAGGTTAGTATGCCCGTAGGTATTGGCCTGAAATTCGTAGTGCAGGACAAATGGACCATCGGCGCAGAAATCGTTGGTCGAAAAACCTTTACCGATCATCTCGACGACCGGTCCGGGGCTACCGTCGTCTTTGGCGATGTTGTCCAGGGTAATGGAGAATTATCGGGACGCCTGAGTAATGAGAACCTCCAACCAGTTCCCGAAAACTTTGAGCGTACCTATCAGCGGGGAGGTGAGTACGACGATTGGTATTATTTTTCAGCAATTACCATTAGTTACCGCTTTCAGTCGTCAGACACAATCTATAAACCCGGCAAGAAGGGGGTCATCTGCCCGAGGTTCTGAGAAGCTGCAAAACTTAACATTGGACACTAGAAATTGATTATCAATTATTTGCCGGGGACTACTCAGGCCTTATTGCTGCGAGCGGCAATCCTCTCCTTTTTTCCTTCCACATTTGAACGTACCTTTACATTCGCTTAACATAACCGGCAGTTTCACCAAAGCATGAAGAAAGTTCTGGTACTGTGTAGTGCTAATTCAGTGCGCAGTCAAATGGCAGAAGCCTACTTAAAGTTTTACGCCAAGGGGTACGGCATTTTTTTCAGCGCCGGGCTGGAAAACCATGGTATCAATCCTTATGCTGCCAAGGTAATGGAAGACGATAACATCGACCTGAATGAGCATCTTTCCAAAACAGTCGAGGCTTTTAACAATATTACTTTTGACTACCTGATTACCGTTTGTAATCAAGCCAAAGAGCGCATTCCCCGTAACTTCTCCTACCGTAATCACGTACATTTCGATATTGACGATCCCGCTGATGCACAAGGTACCGAAGAGGAGATTCTCCGGGCTTTTCTCGATACCCGGGAAACCGTAAAACGTCATATCCTGCAATTCATTGGCCGCAATCTCCTGCCCAAGTCGGAAAGGCAATCCTAAAAGGAAGCATCAGTTTTCTACTCTTGTTTACAACAAATTAATAATGGGGGTTTTGGGATATGCTCAAAAACAGCGTTTTTAGCGGTTAGCGCAAAAGTGTTCTTCTAAACAGCTGGTATGGAACAACTCCGATTTATTCCTCGTGATACAAGTTGGTTATCATTTAATCACCGGGTATTACAAGAGGCTAAAGATCCCTCCGTCCCCCTTTACGAACGGATCAAGTTTTTGGCTATTTACAGTTCAAATCTGGATGAGTTTTTCCGGGTCCGGGTTGCTGCCATGCGGCAATTTAAATTACTCAATAAAGCCGACCGCAAAGAATGGCTACAAGTAAAGCCCAAGAAGGAACTCCGGCGTATCCGGGAGGTAGTCCACCAGCAGCAAACGGAGTTCGGGGCCATTTTTCGCCACCAGATCCTGCCCGCCCTGCGCCGCGAATCTATCCACCTGTTGGACCACCTGAGTGAATACACTCCGGAGCAGCGGGCTTTCGCCAAAAATATTTTTGCCGAAAGGCTACAGGCAGACCTTACCTTCCAATACATTGAACCCGATCAGGAACCCCCGTTTCTGAAAAACCGGGGCCTCTACCTGCTGATCACCTTTGCGGGTACCGATCGCCTGGGACTGGTCAATATTCCGAGCGACATCCACGATCGATTCTGGATATTGCCCGCTCCCGAAGGGAAACACGCCATAGGCTTTTTGGATGATATCATTCGCGTCGGCCTGCCCGGTCAATTTGACCAGGCAATAGATCAGACCTACGCCATAAAGATGTCGCGGGATGCCGAACTATATCTGGGCGACGAGTACTCCGGAGACCTGGTCGAGAAGATCAGGTCGAGCCTGGACCGTAGGGACGAAGGTGCTCCCGCCCGCTTCCTCTACGACAGTAGTATGCCGGTCAGCCTCACCATGCAACTGAAGCTCTGCTTCCACCTGAAGAAAAACGACCTGTTTCCCGGCGGCCGCTATCATAATTTTCACGACTTTTTTGGATTGCCCGATCCATCCGGAAAGGCACATATGCACAATCCGCCGATGCCGCCCCTGCCCCACCCTGTTTTGGAGCACAAGCCTTCGCTGATCAAGGCCCTCAGGGAGCGCGACTACGTATTACACTTTCCCTACCAACGGTACGATTACGTGCCAAAATTCATTGAGGAGGCTTCCCGGGATGAAGCTGTGAAATACATCAAAATAACCCTGTACCGGGTAGCTGGCAAATCGGCGGTGGTCGAAGCCCTCCTGGCCGCGAAAGCTGCCGGTAAGCAGGTGACTGCTTTTATTGAAGCCAAAGCACGCTTCGATGAAGCTTCCAACCTGTACTGGGGGAAAGAACTGGAAAAGGCTGGTGCCAATGTTTTGTATAGCTATCCCGAAATTAAAGTCCATACCAAACTACTACTGGTTGGCCGCGAAGAAGCGGGCAAGATCCACCATTACGCCTATCTGGGCACGGGGAATTTTAATGAAAAAACCGCCAGGCTATACGGTGATCATGCCTTGTTGACTTCCGACAGCCGATTGTCCGATGAGGTCGATAAAATTTTCGGGGTACTGGAAAAAAGACTGGTCATACCGAAAACCAAGCACCTATTTGTATCGCCTTTTACCTCACGCGATCGCTTTGAGGATCTGATCGACCGGGAAATAGCGCTCGCCCGGGAAGGGAAGAATGCCTACATGATCCTGAAAATGAATAGTCTGGAAGATAAAGGTATGATCGAAAAACTCTACCAGGCCAGTCGGGCCGGGGTGCGTATTCGCATGATTGTACGAGGTATTTGTTGCCTGGTGCCCGGTGTACCGGGCCTGAGTGAGCACATTTCCATTACATCCATCGTCGATCGCTTCCTGGAACATGCACGGATTTTTGTATTCGGCAATGATGGCAACGAACAAATGTATACCGCCTCCGCCGATTGGATGGAACGCAACCTGGACCGACGGATTGAAGCCGTAATGCCGATTTATGACCAAGACGTATACCAGGAGTTGCGGGATATCCTTACCTTACAGCTTCAGGATAATACGAAGGCACGGCAGCTCAATGCTGCTCAGTCGAATCCCTATCAGCCCAAAGCGCCCCATGAACCTTCCGTTAGAGCTCAGATTGCCATCTACCGGTACCTGGAAAATAAGTTGTCCCCCAAGGAGGCCGATACAGCTTCTTCCAATACCGCTAAAAGACCCAATTAACCAAGCTACGCAGTCCACAGACGTTTTCCTACCCAGGTATAACCCTGGTGGTACAATTGGTAACCTATGAAACAGCTAAACTCCGTTCGCGACTGGTTATTCCGACAAGTGCATACCCGGAATTTGGTGTACAACACCTGTTGGGAAGATCCCCGGTGTGATCGCCAGCTATTAAATTTACAGCCGGATAGCGAAATGGTCATGATTACCAGTGCCGGATGTAATGCACTGGATTACCTGCTCGACAACCCGCGCCAGATCAATTGCGTGGATATGAACCCGCGTCAGAACGCCCTGCTGGAACTCAAGCAAGTCGTTTTTCAGCATAGCGATTTCGATCAATTGTTTCAGCTGTTTGGCGATGGCAGGCACCGTCAGGCCGATGAGCTATACCAGGATACCCTGCGCCAGAATTTATCAGATACCTCCCGCCAGTATTGGGACGACAATATGGACTTCTTCAATGGTCGTGGCATCAGGAAGTCCTTTTATCACTATAGCACGTCGGGGACTTTTGCCTGGATGGCTAATCAATACCTGAAGGTTCGCCGGAATGTGTACGACCAGGTACAGCAGCTCTTTTCCGCCATTTCCATGGAAGAACAAGTTCGATTGTACTACCAGGTAGAAAGTAAGGTGTTAAATCCACTTACCGAGTTTTTTATCAATCGCCATCTTACCCTCTGTTTGGTCGGGGTTCCCCGTTCCCAACAGCAGTTGTTTGTAGAGAAATACGAAAAGGGTGCTATGGGCTTCATCCAGGAATGCCTGCGAAAAGTCTTTACCGAGCTGCCCATTCACGACAACTATTTCTACCGCCTCTACCTCAACGGATCGTATTCGCGTGATTGCTGCCCTTCGTACCTCGAAGAGAACAACTTTGCCGTATTACGTGACCGTTCTGAGCACATCCAGACACACACTAATACCATTTCCGGTTTCCTGGAGGCGAATCCCAATGCGTATTCACACTACGTGCTGCTCGATCACCAGGATTGGCTGGCTGCCAACAACCGCACGGCCCTGGAACAGGAATGGCGCCTCATCCTGCAAAACAGCAAACCCGGAACCCGGATCCTGCTGCGCTCTGCCGCCCACGAGATCGACTTTTTCCCGGATTTTGTACACCAACACGTGCAATTCGAGCAGGAGGAAACGGCCCGTACCCATAAGGAGGATCGCGTTGGCACCTACGCCAGTGTATACCTGGGAATCGTGGATGAACCGCTTCCTTCTTAAATGCTGAATGCTCAATGCTCAATGTTGAATGTTGAATGTTGAATCCGAATTTAGCATTTAGCACTGACCATTCCCCTCAAACCTCAAACCTGACCAATGGCCGACATCGAAAAATTCGAGAAGCAAACCGCCAGCGAGCAAACCGACCTGATTCAGCAGTATTACAAAATGCAGTCCCGCATTTACGATGCTACGCGTTGGTCTTTTTTGTTTGGCCGCAAAGAGGTGATCCGGCAGGTACCTTTGTCCGGGGATACGACGGGCTCAATTGTTGAAGTGGGTTGTGGAACGGGGATAAATCTACAATACCTCGCGAAACGATTCCCGCAGGCAAGCCTTACCGGACTGGACGTTTCCGGCGATATGATTCAGCTTTCGCAAAAAAAGAACCGTTCGATTCAGGATCGCCTGACTTTGCTGGAGCAACCCTACGCCAGGGGGGACTCACCGGTCAGCAACCCGGCCGATCTGTTCCTCTTTAGCTACTCCCTGACCATGATCAATCCGCAATGGTCGGAACTGATCGAGCAAGCCTACGCCGATCTGCGACCGGGCGGATACATCGCCGTCGTCGATTTCCACGACTCAAAGCGCGGTTGGTTCAAGCGCCATATGTCGAACCATCACGTGCGCATGGATGGTCACTTACAACCCTTCCTGAACAAGCATTTCTCACCGGTCCACGACAAAGTGCATCAGGCTTATCTGGGTGTTTGGGAGTACCTGGTCTACGTGGGGAAGAAATAGACATGCTGAATGATGAATTAAATTCAACATTCAGCATTCATCATTGAAACTGTACGGGGATCTTAATTCCAGGTCGGCTCAAAGGGCATGCGCGCCTGTACGCCGTGCATATCTCTTAATTCCGTAGCTGTTTTGTAGTGCGGATACAATTTGGGGAATTGGCTTTTCATCAGCCATTTCGCCTTCACGTTGGCATCAGCTCCCATAAGCTCCTCCAGCAGTTGGGTAAAGGGATCTTTCACCTGGGGATAATCGACCACCCGATAGTCTTCCAGTTCGGCCATTTTTACCGCCGAAGCAATTGCTCTCTGCAGGTCGCCCGGTTTATCCACCAGTCCTTTATCAAGTGCCCGCTGGCCGGTCCAAACGCGTCCCTGGGCCACTTCGTGTACGTCATCGCGGGTCATACCACGTCCTTCGGCTACCCGGCTCAGGAATAGTTCGTAGGCAGCATCGGTCTCCCGTTGCACGTACTCTTGTTCGGCCTGCGTTAGGTCAAAGAAGGGACTGTACCCAATAGCGCGATCACTCACCTTTACCGAGTCCCAGTCGATGCCTAACTCTTCCCCGAAGGTCTGGCTGAGGTTGGGCATTACCCGGAAGACACCAATGGACCCCGTCAGAGTATTTGGTTGGGCAAAGATACTATCGGCAGGAGCCGAGATGTAGTAGCCCCCGGAGGCGGCATAATCACCCATGGAAACAACCAGCGGTTTGCCGGATTCCCTCGCTTCCGTGAGGGCATGCCAGATATTTTCCGATGCCAGCGCACTACCTCCTGGTGAATTGACCCGTAGTACAATAGCTTGTACCCGATCGTCTTTAGCCACTTTTTGGATGGTCTTTATGTAACGCTGATCACCTACACTTCCGTTGGCACCTTCGCCGTCGACGATTGTTCCTTCGGCATAAATAACCGCTACCTTATCCCGGGCGCGGTAGTTGCGATCCGGAGGATTGCTGCGGTAGTAGTCTTTCAGCGAAAAGGTTTTCACCGATTCGTCTTCGTCGAGTCCGATCAGTTCGCGCATGCGGTCCTCGACCTCCGTGCGATAAGAAACACCATCCACTAATTTATACCTTAGGGCCTCTTCCGGGTTACCAGCCAGGTATTCATCGATAGTGCGTTTTAACTCAGCGCGATCAATGGTGCGGGTACGGCTGACATCGTCCAGAAAAACATCGTAGTAATCGGTCAGGTATTCCCGGACCTGTTCCCGGTTTTCGGGACTCATATCATTACGCCGGAATGGCTCGGTTGCGCTTTTAAACTTCCCGGAATAAAAGACCTGCGGATCTACCTCGAGTCGATCCAGCATATCTTTGTAGAAGGGGACCTCAGCCGAAAATCCCCGCACCTCCATGATACCGGCCGGATTAACGTGGACCTCCGTGCCGGCTGAAGCCAGGTAATATGTCTTCAGTAAGTAAAATTTGGAATGCGAAATGACGAATTTCCCGCTATCCGCGAAATCCTCCAGCGCGTCGCGCAGTGCACGAGTCGTTGAAAACCCGCTGTTATAGGTAAGCCCTGGTTCCAGCAAAATTCCTTTGATATTATCATCTTCCGCAGCCTGGCGGATGGTAGCGGTGATATCGTGTAAGCCCAATACATCACTATCCTGGAAATCGGTGGTGAATGGATCGGGTTCAATGTTATTGGTCAGTTCGGGTATAGGATCCTCGAACGTCAGTCGCAATACGGAATTTGCGGAAATATCCTTGGGCTTGCTGGCCTGGTTGGCAAACGAGGCAAAGATGAGGCCTCCGATACCGATCAAAACACCGATAGCAAGTAATACCCCCAAGCAAGAAGCAAATAAGAACTTAAAGAATTGGCCCATAAGTGGAGTCCTGTTTTATCTGTGAGAAGCTGTTAGAATATAATCACACCATCAGCTTCTGAACGTTCAGCAACTACTGTGGTTTAATCACAAAATTAAAAACCCATTGTGGAATGCCGGGATTTTTTAGATCAATGGGGGCGAAAAGGCGATTAGAAGCCCACCTAAAGGCCCCATCGGCATCGCCCGGGTAAATAACTTTTTTTATTTTCTGCCATACAATTAATTTGTCATTTATGAAATTCACACATCCATTTACGCTACTGTGTTTCATCGGCTTATTCCTGCTGGGGACCAGTTGCGAAAACGAAACAGTCACCAATACGACCGGTGAACCTAATACGAATATTACCCCTGACACTCAGGAGGTAGCAGAATACGCCATGGTCATCCACGGAGGAGCCGGCACGCTGCGTCGCGCCGATATGACTGCCGAAAAGGACTCGATGTACCGATCGGCCCTCGATTCGGCCCTCACCATCGGTGAACAAGTACTGCAATCGGGTGGATCTGCAGCTGACGCCGTGGAACAAACCATTAACTACCTGGAAAATGTGCCGCTCTTCAATGCCGGCAAAGGCGCCGTGTTCACGGCCGCCGGACAACACGAGCTGGACGCCTCCTTTATGGACGGTGCTACCCTCAACGCAGGAGCTGTCGGAGGCGTGACTAATGTCAAACACCCCATCACCGCCGCCCGGGCCGTAATGGAAAATTCGGAGCACGTATTCCTCTCGGGGCCCGGAGCCGAGGAATTCGCTCTCGAGCAAGGGTTAGAGACGGTGCCCAATAGCTACTTTTTCACGCAGCACCGCTACGATGCCCTTCAGGAAGCGCAGTCCGCTGAGGCGGAAGCCGAAAGTGAACGCACCAGCATGCTGTCCCCTCCCTTTCCCGACCACAAATTTGGTACCGTAGGCTGCGTCGCACTCGATAAGGAGGGCAACATCGTTGCCGGCACCTCCACCGGCGGTATGACTAACAAAAAGTACGGCCGTATCGGCGATTCGCCCATCATCGGAGCGGGCACCTACGCCAACAACGCTACCTGCGGTGTATCCTGTACTGGTCACGGGGAGTTCTTCATTCGCTATGCGGTGGCCTATGATGTACATGCGCATATGGCTTACGGCAAAAAGACCCTGGCCAATGCCACCGAAGCAGTCGTCATGGAAAAGCTCGTCGACGCCGGTGGTAGCGGAGGCCTAATTGCCCTCGACAAATACGGCAACATCGCCATGACCTACAACACCGAAGGCATGTATCGCGGTTATGTGAAGCCCGGTGAGCGGGTAGTGGGGATTTATAAGGATGAGTAATTGCCGAGAAAGGAGAGACTGCAGAGATTTAAGGGACTGGAGAGAAAGAAGTATTCTTCGGTCTCTTCTTTCTCTACAGTCTTTTTAGTCCCTTGAGTCCCTTCTTTCTCTACAGTCTCGGTCAATTGCGCAAGTCCGCCGGCCTTACCAGCCGCTGATCGTAACGAACCGCAATATTCTGGCCGTTGAGGGTACACTCTATGCGTATGGCGGGCGCATTGTCGATGCGGTTAAATTGGATAGTTCTGCTCATTTTGTAACCCGCAGGTACATTTGTTTTCCGCAAAGACTGAGAAGCCCAGTATTCGAAGCGTTCATTGAGGTTGGTCAGTCGCCGATGATTGCGGATTTCTTCCACTGTCCAGTCTTCATCACCTTCGCGTGAAACATCATTTTCAGAATCCGGGGACGCCAGGTCGGTGGCAACGTCGATAATGCGAATGACCGATTCGTTGCGCTGGTCGGATTGTTCCCGGGCTGATAGCAGTTCGGCTTCCAGGGCTTTTCCACTTTAGCAATACTTTAACGAAGTAAATGGTAGCGCAGACCGATCCGTCCCCAGCCATGGGCCTCACGTCCCCGTAATTCGCTGCTGATGAACCACTGCCCGAGCTCCAGGTCAAACCGTCCGAATGGTATTTGAACATCAAGTCGGGAATGAAGCACAAACGAATGGAGATTATCCTGGTGGGTGGTCCATCCATTCGGAATTTGACCATTGTAGAGTACAGCTTCCGCCAAAAAAGTCAGGGAACACGTCCATCGGTTTTGGAAGGCCCCGAGAGAAAAGCCAGTTGCCCCGGAGGTTCGTATATTTCCAATTCGCCACTCCTGATTGAGGGAAGCATACCAACTTTTTCCCGACCATACGGTCTGCTCGGTCAGACCATTGACCTGCAAAAGCAACTGATGGCCCATTTGCTGGTTCCAGCCAACTGGTTCCCGATACCCGTTGAGCTTATGCATGAAGCGTTGTAAGGACTCTCCCTGCGCCAGCGGTCCCCGAAAACCGACCATATACTGCCACTCCCGATGGTCGCTTTTTGCCGAAAGGCCGGCAACCAACAGGCCACTGTACGGGTAATCGACGCGGTACTGATCCGGAAACTGAATATTGGTAGGTGAAAAGATCTGATGGCGAACAAACAGTGCACAGGAAGTTGGCAAGGACCGTCCAAAAAAGGGCCGATATGCACCCGAAAGCCAGCGTGAACGGGGTGTCCACTCCAAACCAGCCTCAAACCCGCTGGTGTAAAACTGATCGCTTTTATCGACCAGGCGAAAATGGTCGTTATCCGCAATCAGGTACAGGGAATGCCAGCGCAAGCTATCATTTCCGTAGGAAGCAGGCAAACAAAAAAGCAGGAGATACCAAATTAGGTATCGCTGCCCGGTACCTGCCAGACTCGTTTTTCTCATAGTATTCCGGCAAATGACTGAAAAGCAGAAATACAGCGGGCGCAGCCCAATTCATTTTTGGCCGTATATCAACAAGATACGAAACCTGTGTAGGAAAAGTTACCAGAATATTCCGGGCATTTTTTATCCCAGTGGCAATGACCTATTTTTGGTAAAAATATCGTGAGGCTGGGCGTAGATGATATCTTAAAGTGACCATTTTCAATGCCCAACCTCCCGGTACAGCGTAATTGGTATTTGGTATTTGGATTTAAACAAGTCCTACTACCCAATGCCCTATACTAAATACAACGTAAAGTTGTAGCCTTCAGTAATTTACCGAACTGCTGCCCCCAACCTTACGTTAAAAATACCACCATTATGAAGGAAGTCCAGAACTTACTGGAACTACTGGAATTAGAGAAAATTGAAGAAAATTTATTCCGGGGAGAAAGCAGTAGTGTCGGCAGCAGCCGGGTCTTTGGCGGCCAGGTGTTGGCTCAATCCCTCTATGCCGCCATGCGAACCACCCCGGAAGACCGGTTCGTACATTCCCTCCACGCCTATTTCATTCTGCCCGGCTCCCTGGATACGCCCATTATCTTCCAGGTCGACCGTATCCGGGACGGAGGTAGTTTTACTACTCGTCGGGTACAGGCTATCCAAAACGGCGAGGCCATCTTTTTGATGTCGGCCTCGTTTCAGCTGACACAGGAAGGTTTTGATCACCAGATAAACATGCCCAATGTTTCTCCACCCGAGGTGCTGGTTAGCTGGGAGGATATGGTCGAACAATACGGTGAAATGTTGCCGGAAAATATTCGCAACTTCCTGAATATCGAGCGCCCGATTGAGTTTCGGCCGGTGGAGCTCATCAACCCCGCCCTTCCGGGCAAAAGCAGCCCCTATCGCCACGTCTGGATGAAAGCGAAGGGTACCATGCCCAATGATCGCCGGGCTCACCAGTGTGTCTTGGCTTATACATCGGATTACAATTTACTGACCACCGCGCTGCTTCCGCACGGCAATGAAGCTTCCTTTGGCAACGTGCAACTGGCCAGCCTGGACCATGCCATGTATTTCCACCGGCAAGTGCGCATGGATGAGTGGTTACTGTACGCCATTGACAGCCCCAGCGCGTCAAATGCCCGCGGCTTTACGCGGGGAAATATTTTTTCCCGGGAAGGGAAACTGGTCGCATCTGTTGTACAGGAAGGATTGATCCGTCCGCGCAAAAAGAAATAAATCATGCTGCAAAACACAACCTACGAAAAACGGCTTTTCCAACTCTACTCGGAATACGAGTACACCATTAACCGCACCAATCGCCGGTTGGGGCTGGGCAATGGCATATTCGACCGCTATGCTCATCCGGTGCTCAGCGCCCAACACGTACCCATCCACTGGCAATACGACCTCGATCCGGCCACTAATCCACATTTGATGGTTCGCCTGGGGGTAAACTCTGTTTTCAACGCCGGTGCCATTGAGATAGACGAAAAAATACTCCTGGTAGCACGCCTGGAAGGGTACGATCGCAAGTCGTTCTTCGGGGTGGCGGAAAGCCTGTCGGGCGTGGACCGTTTTCGGTTCTGGGACCATCCCATTGATATTCCTCACCTGGAGCACGAAGTGAACATCTACGATATGCGTCTGACCCGACACGAAGACGGTTGGATCTACGGCGTTTTCTGCAGTGAAAAGCAGCATCCCCAACACCGGGATCAGCCCAATGCTGCCATGGCCCAGTGCGGGCTGGCCCGCACCAAAGACCTCAAAGAATGGGAGCGACTGCCCAACCTGCAAACGCCGGCACCACAGCAACGGAATTGCGTGCTGCACCCCGAATTTATCGACGGTAAATACGCTTTCTATACCCGTCCGCAAGACGGATTCATTCACGCCGGTTCGGGCATGGGCATCGCCTGGGGACTCTGTGAGGATATTACCAGCCCCGTCATTGATACCGAAACGGTATTCGAGCCACGCCGCTACAACACCATCAATGAATTGAAAAATGGACTGGGCCCCGCCCCCATTAAAACCGAGCACGGCTGGCTGCAATTAGCTCACGGTGTCCGCCAGACGGCAGATGGATATCGTTACGTACTGTACGCCTTTATGACGGCCCTGGATGAGCCCAATCGCATCATCCATCGCCCCGGCGGATACCTCATCGCTCCCAATGCCGAAGAACGACAGGGTGACGTCGGTAACGTACTGTTCAGCAACGGCTGGATCGCCCGGCCCGATGGCACCCTGTACATTTACTATGCCTCAGCCGACACGCGTTTGCACGTAGCTACCTCTTCCCTCGAGCGGATGATCGACTACGTAATGCATACCCCGCCCGATGCCGTCCACTCCGGCGAGAGCGCTGAGCAACGCCGCCAGATGATCGAGAAGAATCAGGCGTTTTTGCACCATTATCATATGTGATACCAGGTTTGAGGTTTGAGGTTTGAGGTTTGAGGTTTGAGGTTTGAGGTTTGAGGTTTGAGGTTTCCCGCCGAAGTCCGTACGGACTTCGGCGGGCAGAGAAGGTGTGAGGGTTTTCGAAATCGGAAATCGGAAATCGGAAGTAATAAGCCCACCCGCTTTAGCGGTGGTGTAAATATAGACCTCGAAAACATCTCCCTTTCTCCAATTCCCCAATTCTCCAATCCTACTTCCTCAGCGAAGTCAGGTCGTTGGCATCTTCGATAAACATAGCGGGCTTACCGGAAAGGTTCACCACCCGGCCGCGGGCACAGATGGTTTTACCCTTAAAGGCTTCCTCCGGATCGTAGGGGAAGTTGATCAGTTTTTCCTTGCGTATGAATACCGTGAATATCTGATTGGGATACTTTTTGTCGAGGTTGAGGAGTACATTGCCGGCACGACTGGTGCGAGCCCCGACCACCTTACCGCAGACGTGAACGTCGGTAGACTGATCCATGTAGCGACGAGCCTGAATGGTATTGAAGTGGTTGCGAGGTAACGTAGTCGCATCCAGGGGCTCAACTTCGCCACGTGCAACGGATTCCAGCCAGGCCGCTTTATCTACAGTGGCTTCCAGACGAGTTTCCCGGTCGTCGGGTAGGTTGGGATACAGGTCGATGCCGGTGGCTCGTTCGACCTCATCTACGGGCACAACAAAACGGGAAACCGGGTTTTCACTACCCTCGTTGGGCAGGAGAAAACCGATCATTCGTCCTGCTGACGGGTCATACACTACTTTCCAGTACTGCCGGGGGATGGTCAATTGATTGGGGCTGCGTTCTTGTATCGGCAGGTCGGGCTCCAGAACAGGACCGGTAAAAACGATCAGGTTATGGGTGGGATTCCGGTAAAGGTACCCCCTTAGTTCGTTTTCCAGCGTAGCCCAGATACCCCGATTAAAATCGGGCAATTGGGGGGACATATTGGAATAATAGTAGCTCTCGGACAGGGCGATCTCTGACCAGCGAAAATCGGCCGAGGGAGCCAGGTGTCCACGATCGTAGCCGTAGCCGTCGTACTGATATGTGCTATCGGGCTGGAGATATTTGAGAAAGTAATCCGCCTCTTCGGCCGATCCGGTTTGCACTTGAGGATCGGGACGAAAGTCGTTGGTGCGATTTACCTCGCCTTCGATCACCCGGGGACTCAACACGTGGCCCACCCATTTAGCCTGCTCGTTAGGCTCGGAATAGACCAGGACCATGAGGGAATGTTGGATCAGGTATTCGCCGTCATCCAGCTTTGGCAGGAAAGGCAGCAAGGTGTCTTGCAGATCAGCCAGGTCCATTTTTTCAATCCGGGAAAGCAATTCAGCTTCCTGAGCCCGTATCGTTTCGAGTTGAGCCTGGAGAGACGCTCGCTGCAGGGATCGTTGCTGAGCCCATACTGGTGCCAGACTAATTATCCCGAAAACCAGAATTAGGAACAGTTTTTTATGCATAATTTTAGAATGTCTGATAAGATTTATTTCCAGCACTTCCTGACAAGGTGAAGACAGCTTATCAGGTCACAAATTCCTTTTGTACCGTAAAATAGAATATCCACTGCAGAACCCACAAGAATGGTCAAAGCAAAGCAAAACAGATCTTTTGAAGGTTTTCAAGCCCCGGTAACGGTAGCCCGGGCGTATGGGCACTCTTCTTCCCGGGAGTTCAAGCAGGATGATCTGACGATCCTTTCCTACGAAATGCACCGCATTGCGGGAATCGCTTACGGTGGATTAATGGATTGAATAGGTCCCGACCAGTACACCAACTCAAAACCCGGACAGCCCTGATGGCGTTCACCATGGAAAATGCCCTTATGGATAAAACACCCCGCCCTCAGGAAGGCGACAAGCTTCCACCTCTTCAACTGCAACCACTGACCAGCAATCCTCCCGGCTTGAATGACCTGGCCGGAGCCCCCGCCCTTTTGTTCTTTTACAACCTGGGTTGTACCGGTTGTTTGCACCGGGGATTACCGCTGGCGCAGCGCATTCACGAAGTCTACCCCCAACTACGCATCATGGCCATCCACGTGGACCTGGGGCGCCACTCCTACCCTACCGAAGCTATTTTGGCGGAAGCCCAAAAAAGAGGCTTCCAACTGGAGCACTATCGGGATACAGGCAGCGCTACCTACGAGGCTTACGGAGCAGAAGGCACGCCGCATTGGATATTGATAGATGCTGAGGGTCGGTTGCACCGATCTATCTTTGGCTCCATGGAGGGTGTGCAGGTACGGCTGGACTATATTCTGAGGGAATGGTATTCTTAAATCGGAAAGCGGAGGTCGGAGGTCAGAAATCAGAAGTTGACCTGGACTGAATATGAATCAGTAACCCCAATCTCCAATTCTCCAAATTAGCGACTGGCGATGCGTTAGATGGCTTAATTACATGATTCAGGACATACGTTAGATTCTCCTTATCCCCTTATCTCCACATCCCCTTATCAAGAAAAACGAGACACGGTGAATTTCTTCACTATCAGGAATCGACCAGAATCCCCAATTCTCCCTTTCTCCCTTTCCCCAATTCTCCAACTCCCCTTGCTCGCCGAAGCCCGCAATGCCCGCTGAAGCTTTAGCGAAAGAGGGAATGGGCGAAAGAGGGCCAAATCTTTCCAACGGCTCTGTCAACTTTTTGGCGATCCATCATATTTACATAAACGTACCACAAAAACAGGAATCAATGGGTTTCATGGACAGATACCGGCAAGCACAAGAGGAAGGAATTCACGATTACTGGCAAACACTGGACCAGGCAGAGCAGTTAAACGCCATCATAGAACGTTCTCACGACAAGGCACAGGTCATCTTCAAACACAGCACCCGCTGCGGGATCAGCTCAATGGCCAAACACCAACTGGAACACGACTGGGACCTGGACGCTGAGTTGGTCGATATGTATTACCTCGACTTAATCGCTCATCGCGATATGTCTAACCAAATTGCCGATCTTACAGGAGTCACCCATCAATCCCCCCAAATCATTTTGATTCGGAATGGCAAAGCCGTTTTTGATACCTCCCACCACGCCATTAGCGTAGCCCGTATCCGGGCAGCCCTCGAACAAACTGCCCGGGGCTAGTAAACACCCATTCCTGCCTCGGCGTTATACAGATATGGAAAAGGTAATTATCGCCGCCATATCGAAAAACCGGGTACTGGGTAAAGACGGCTCCTTACTCTGGGACTTACCTGATGACGAAGAACACCTTTTGTCAATCATTGAGGATGGTTGGCTGCTTACCGGGCGTACTTCCTATGAATCTGCTCAGGGCTCCCAGATTTTTTCGGAACGGGATGATGTGCTGGTACTCACCACCCGCAAAGACTATTCATTACCTCACGGGCAAGTCGTACACCAACTGGCCGATGCTTACCGGATAGCCAGGCAGGCAGGTGCAGACAAGTTATACATCCTGGGTGGCGCCAAAGTATACCAACAAACGCTGGATGATGCGGA
This sequence comes from Saprospiraceae bacterium, assembly GCA_030148525.1. Taxonomy (GTDB): domain Bacteria; phylum Bacteroidota; class Bacteroidia; order Chitinophagales; family Saprospiraceae; genus DT-110. The sequence continues at coordinate 20,356 of JASBTH010000411.1, forward strand.
CCGAATGGTTTTAACCATTGTCGATGAATCCTTCGAGGGTGATGCTTATTTTCCACCTTGGTCCTCGTCCAATTGGAGGGAAACCAAGCGCGCCAATCATCCCCGCGATGATCAGCATGCCTTTCCATTTTCCTTTATTTGGCTGGAGCGCACCCGGGAATTCCGATAATAATCATATCATAGGGGTCAGAAATATCATTGCCACCTTGACTGGTAGGCTATATACTTCAACTAAAAGGTATTTCTTTCCTAATACACCAGATAAACCAACACCAACATGAAAAACATTCTATTCACTACTGAGTTTTCGGAACATGCCAGTAATGTATACCGGTATGCGCTCGAATTAGCCAAGGCTTTTGGTTCGACCATTACCCTCGGCATACCCTTCGGCAAGCCATCGACGGGAACGGATGTACTTAGCAAAAAGGAAAAAAAGGATCGAGCCCTGAAAAGATTGCAGGAATTCGCAGCGGCAAACACCCCGGACGCTTTTAAAAAGATCCCGCTCAACTATGACACAGCTCATGCTTTTCCCGGTGAAGGGATACTGCGACTAGCGGAAAAGAACCAGGCGGACCTTATCATTATGAGTATGACCGGCGCCCATGCTGATGCCGATCAACATTTTAGTGATACGACCCTCAATATTCTGCGCCGGGCCGACCGCCCCGTGTTGGCAGTACCCAATACAGCGACGTTTAATGGCCTGAATAGGTTTGTATTCAGTTCCGATTTTCAGTTTAACGATTTGATCGCACTGAACATGCTGCGTCGGTGGAGTGAAAAGTTTGATTCCAAGATCATGACGGTTCACGTACTCGGCCGTGCCGAAGAACGCGACGAAGACCGCGAATGCATGGAAGCCCTCGAAACGGCGTATTCCGGCCATACGCAAATGCAGTTTAAGTTACTGCCCAGCGGACGCACCAAACAGGAACTGCACGACTATCTGGATGAGAATAAAGCCGAACTACTGGCCATGACTACCTCCAAAAAATCGCGCTTATGGCAACTTCTGGAGGGAAGTACTACGCGGAAAATGGCTCGTTCCGTGAAGATACCGCTGCTGGTGATCAAAGATTTTGATGACCTCAATTAATCCAAAAGGGATCTGCTGAGTAGCAGATCCCTTTTTTGTGCAAACATGTAGCCAGAACACTTGTTTTTGAGGGTGACCTGCTGGTAAATAATACCGCTTCCGAAGTGGTTTGGAGTCCCAGCACGAAGTACTGCGTAGCAAAACCATTTCGTTGTCGGTATAGTAGTCTGCATCCCCAAAAATGAAGCAATATGAACGGATTCGACCTTAATAACGCCCTCATTCCCTCTGAGGATATTCAGTCGGGGGGTCATGGCAAAGATGACATTCCGTCCATTGATACGCCTATTTTCAAGCGCGCCCTTGACTACTCTTTTTTCGATGAGGATACGTACGTGCTCGGCATCAACCACCAGGGCGTAGCGAAGGCCTATCCCTTGCCCATCCTCAACTGGCATGAGATCGTCAACGATTTTATGGATACACGGCCAGTAGTGGTCACCTATTGCCCGCTGTGCGGCAGCGGAATGATATACGAAGCCACTATTGGCGGAAGCCGTACCACGTTCGGCGTATCGGGGCTTTTGTATCAGAGCAACCTCCTGCTGTACGACCGTCGGAGTGAATCCCTGTGGTCCCAAATAACGGGGAAAGCCATATCGGGGCCCTTAGGTGGGCAGGAACTGAAGCCCCTGCCTGTACAACACACCACCCTGGGAGCATGGAAACGGGAAAATCCCGAGACGCTAATTCTGACCACCCGTACGGGCTTTGTTCGAAACTATCAGCAGTCGCCCTATCAGGAATACGAAGATGACCAGCAACTCTACCATACTCCGCGGCATGCCAGTGATCTGCTACCTGCCAAAGAACGGGTTATCGGGATTCAGGTAGGCGACCACGTCAAAGCTTACCCTTTCACGGAGCTGGCCAATCATCCGGAGCTAATCCTCCGCGATACGTTTAAAGGTAAGGCTGTCCATATCCACTACGACGTACTCAACGATGTGGCCAAAGTGACCGATGAAGGTGGCAACCAATATCCGGGCCAAACCATGTACTGGTTTGCCTGGTATGCGTTTCACCCCAAGACGGCAGTGTACCTGGTGAGTACGAAAAAAGGCTCTTAGAGGGCGGATGTTACCATTCGTCCATCCAATAGATCATTCACCGATAACTACCCGTTGGATCCCCAGCAGACGCCCCTCCCGGCTTCGCAATTGCAGGATATACAGCCCTTCGGGCAGGCCAGGTAACACAATGGAAGCCCCATTGATTGCTCCGGTCAGTTGATCCTGCCACACCTGCTGACCCTGCAGATTCATCAGGCTTACGCCAAAAGCCGACGCATCCAGTCCCTCCCAGCGCAGGTACAACTCCGTGCCGCTGACCGCCGGATTCGGATATAGATCGAATCGCTCCAGTTCCGGTGCACGGAAACCTATGGAGGTTACCTGCTCCGGCAGGTTGGGGCGTTCGATTGTCCGGTTCATCCACAAGGCGTATTCCCCGGGCGCCAGGTCAAAGGTATGTTCACCACCGGCGACAGAAATGCTGTCGCCATTGACGTAATTATACCAGATCCCGTCAGCCGGAAAGTCGGCAGTAAATGACTGCGGGCGAACATCAAAATTACCCACGGCCCGTATGTCCAGCGTATCACTATCCAGGAAAATAGTCTTGACAGCTCCGGATACCTCGTAGTCTGGATCGGCATCCCGGAAAGGATCCGGATAGTTGGTGCGCAACCAGGTCAGGTCGCTGATGTAGTTGTACAGATCACGTCGATCGGGGATATTGTAATAGAACCAACGTATGGGTTTTCGACCGGTCCGACAATCATTGTTGATCGTACCGTTGCCGATACAATAATTAATGGAGAAATCGTAGCCGACCTCCCCGAATTGCCACATCATCTTGGGACCGGGAACCGTCCAGAAAAAAGTGTGCCCCAATTCCATACGGTCCAGGGCGGTGAACGAAACCCGGGTATTATAGGTACCCGCGCTATTCCCGAACTGACGATTCTTATACATCAGTCGTTCCTCGTCGTGGCTTTCCATGTAGGAAACCAGGTGAGGTTCATTCCAATTGCGTTCCTGGTGGAAAGCGCCACTGAAGTCGGAGGTACCTATGTACCCCATCGTCGCCTCGTTGTAATTGTAATTCATATTGCCCCAAATCAGGAAACCATAGTCTGATAACTCGATCTCCTCCCTGTTTTCAGCAAAGTGCTCCAGCATCAAAATGGCACTGGGATTGGTGGCCCAAAGATCATCGCCGATTCCTTTCCATAAGGCCACCCGGGTGGCATCGTACTGGCTCCAAAAGCCCACGTCATCCCCGGAATTTACCTGGGTGAATCCCTTAGATAAATCGAACCGGAACCCATCGACCCGGTACTCATCGAGCCAATAGTGCAACACACGCCGCACCCAACGCCTCGTCTCCGGGGTTTGGTGATTCACATCGTACCCCACGTTGAAGGGGTGGCGGGCCGTTACATTGAGCCAGGGATTATTGGCGGCCGGCCGAAAATTGATCGGGTCCCAGTACAATTGCGCCAGGGGACTCTGGCTGAAGACGTGGTTCAGGACGGCATCAATCACTACGGCCATGCCCCTGGCGTGGGCTTCATCCACGAAGCGCTTAAAATCCTCGGGGCTCCCGTAGTACTTGTCCAGAGCCATGTGAAAGGATGGATTGTAGCCCCAGCTATCATTCCCCTCGAATTCGTTGACCGGCATGAGCTCAATGGTGTTGATGCCCAGGCGTTGCAGGTAATCCAGGGTATCGGTGAGGGACTGGTAGCTGTGATCTTCCAGGAAATCGCGTACCAGTAGCTCGTAGATGAGCAGGTCTTCGTTGGCCGGTGGTGTGAAATCCGTCACCTGCCAGTTATATTCTGTTTTTTCCAGGTCGACCAATGTCAGTATTCCTTCTGCTTCATCTGGATATTCGGGAAAATCGTCATTGACATTGGAAGTGATGAATTGATCGTGTCCGGGATCCAGAACCACCTCCGAATAGGGATCAGCTACAGTGATCTCACCGTCGACCAGATATTGGTAAATGTACCAGCGGCCGTCAACCTGCGGTGTCCGGTTCATCCAGAAGTACTGCCCATCGGTGCTGCGCTTCATCACGCCGGCAGCACTGGGCTGGAAGTCTGTTTCGCTGGAGATCAGAATGACATTTTGCTTCCCCGGTGCTTCCAGCAAAAAGGTGAAAGAACCGTCGGCTTCCCGGGTCAGGCCCAATTCAGTACCGACGGGTGGATCTTCCACGACCGGCTCGGGAATGAGTACCAGCGAGAAGCTGGCCGTATCTTCCAGATTACTGTCGTCTTCCCGGGCGATAAAATCGACGCGGTAATTGCCGGGGCCACTGGTCGGTTGATAGAGGTAGGAATACTGCGTAGCACCAGCCTCACTGGTCGAAACGACACTGCCGTTCTCTTCGATCCGGATGGTGGAAGGCTTACTGGCAAACCCTTTGATCTGTACGGTTTCACCATCATTCAATACCAGGTTATCCGAGAAGGGTGTCTCCAATCGCGTAAGCAAGGGAGCGCTGGCATCAAAGATATCGACAAAAATATCGCCGCCGTCGGCCTCCCGTCCGGCTTTAGCCCCATCGGCATTCCGGAATACGAAGGACAGTTGCTCCACCTCTAAACCTTCGGGTAGCTGATAATAGTCTCGAATGGTCATGGTAAAGGAATACGCATTTTCGGAGACGCGGGTCATTTTCAACCGGGGAATGGCTTTCCCCCAATCGCCCTGAACATACTGCCAGTCATCCCCTCCCACGGGAGTAACGCCGGTATGTAAGTATACATCACATGCACAATTTTCCAATCCCCGATTGCCCTGGGTGGCATCAAAGAACAAGGTAATTTCCTGATCGGGTGTGGGGAATGGCGTGTCAAAGGTGACGATCTGGGCGGAGCCCACCATCAGGCAGGTCACCACCAAAAAAAGGGTGTTCAACAGTTTCATACAGCAATGCATTTTACGCGTAACGGGGGTAATGATCAATAAGGTACACTTGTAATAAGAATTCAAAGCAAATATAGTGGGTGCGAAGGGTTAAGATGAGGTTGAGATTTAGGTTTAGGTTGAGGGATCTCAGCGAATCCTGCTACCTTATTCCCTTTACCAAATACAACGTAAGGTTTTTACATTCAGTTATTTAGCAAACAGATCGGACCCAACCTTACGTTAAATTACAAATCAAAAATTATGAATTAAAAATTAGCTCCCCCCACCTGCGCGAGCGTCCGCTCCATTTGTACATAATGCCTTTCCTGATGATTCAAATAAAAACGCATGGCATCGCCCAGCTTGAACTTCAGCCAGGAACCCAGGGAAGTGGCCACCCGGTTTTTACCCAGATCAACTTTTTTTGCCGCCTCGAGGGTAGTGAGGAAAGCTTCCAGTTGTTCCCTTTGCGTCCCCAATACAGATTCTTTGTCGAGTTCACTCGCCGATGCCGTCATAAAGGGAAGGGCCTTCATTTTATACGACAGAGAGCCGTCTTCTTTCGGACGAATAGTGCGCGCCGCGTACTGCCCCAACCAGCCGGTTTTATATTCACTTCCCTGACGGGGTGTACCATCGTCGGTTTTTTGGCGAAAGCCCTCGATATAAATCGCTCCCAAAATATTGAGGTGCTCCAGGCATTCAAGCACGCTCCAGCTCTTCTCGCCGGGTTTGCGGTTCAGTACCTCTGCATCTAAGGGTTCCAGCTTCTGACTCAGGAAGTCGAGCTGCTCGTGCGTTCGCTGTTCGAGGTCCTGGAGGACGGCGTCTTGGTTTAATCCCATATTCTTTGAATGATGAATGCTAAATGTTGAATGATGAATTTTATCAATGTTCAGTGCTCAATGATCAATTATGATCCCTGAAGTCGCTCAGTCTCTAAGTCTCGCTGAACGCTCCATGCTCTACGCCCGATGCTCTGTGCAACACATCAGCAATTCGAAGCAATCGAGTTACTCTACAGTCTCTAAGTCTCTGAGGTCTCTATAGTCTCACACTTCCCAAAGCACCTCCCCCAGTCGCTCGATCCCGGCGTCGGTATTAAAGTAGCCGAAGTGATCACAGGCAGCCGCATCCACCACCCGGACATTGCCCTCCGGAACAGCCTTCATGCTGGCGACCGAGACGATATCGTCGTTGGCCGCATCAAAGAGCGCGTTGACCGCTCCGGATTTCAGGCGTTCGACCAGACGGGCGATCAGCTTGCTGCGGGTACCATCGTCGGGAATCAGGCTGGAATCCCCCGGTACGATGATGTAAGGTATTGGCGCTTTCTTTCCGGACCGGTTCAGGGTTTTGACCACCTCCGAATCGGGACGAAGTTGCTGCTGAGTCACCTCTACCTTGTCCCAGGCTTTACTTACGAAAGACAGTAATGAATTGACCACCGAGGGAATGGGCAGAAAATTCAATACGATTCCCATACCGTTCAGAAATACATCGTAGGCCGATGCCCAGGGGCTTCCTGCATTGGGGCTTCCCACCTCTACAAACGTACTGACCATGGCATCGCCACCCTCTTCTTCCAGTAGCCAGCGACTGATCAGGCCACCCATGGAATGGGCAATCAAAATCACCTCCCGCTGTTCGTTCTTGCGGCAACCCACCGCTTCGAGCGCCGCTTTCAGGTCCCGGGCGGTTTGCTCGATGGGGACACTCAGGCTGTCGTAATCAAAGGTTAGTGTCAGATCAATCTGATCCGACAGGGGACGAAGCTCCCCTTCTACCGGACGCTGAATCCGGCGGGTGATCGCCCGCTTATCGCTGGTATCACCGATCAGACCGTGTACGACCACCAGGATCTTTTTGGCGGAAGCCACTGCCTCCGCAATGGCCGGTTCGTCTAAAACATATACCGGATCCTGATCCTCCCAGCCGACCATAGCCAGTTTGGGGTAGGGATCCTCCTTTCCCAGCAACTGAGTGTATTTGAGGCGTTGCAGGTAAATCTTCAGGCTCTTGCCCAACCCGCGTACCGTCGGCTCGTCGGGCGATGGCAGGCTGCGGATGTGCACCATTCCCCGGGCATCCGTATAGCCCAGCGGCAGGTAAGCACCAGCTTCTTGATCGTAGCCCATGGGCAGCAGGGCTTCGCGGGTACCCGGTTCGAGTTGCAGCACGAGCGGATGCGCTGCATCCACCTTTTCTATTCCTTCCACATCGTGCAGTTCCAACACATCCATACAGCCATCAGCTTGTCGGCTGGCCACCAAATTGGCCGGTTCCACACATCCGGAAACGGAAGGGGGTGGTTTGAGGGCGGTCACCGAGCGACTCACCTCCTGACTACTCGTCAACCGTACCTTTTGGGCCGCGAAACCCTCCGGTGCCGTTAATTGAATGCGATCCATGGCCACCTGGCCACCGGTGGGCAGTGCTGCACCTTCGGTAGGTCGGCGAATGATGAAGGGTACATCAAAGGTCGCCCAGTCGCGGAGTGGACCGCGTTCCTCTTCCTCTCCGATTCCCCGCGAAATGCCTTTTGTGCCGCGACGGGCCAATGCCAGATCGGGCAACTCCCATTCCTCCGCCGAGAAGGGGTGCGTAGAAATAACCACCTTAAACATGTTTTTCACCTCCGTCTCGCCCCATTCCTCGTATAGAATATCCGGGATATACAGCGGGATGTAAAATCGCCTCCGGCCCCCGCTTACGTAAAAAAGCCGCACGGGCTGGGTATCGTCTTGCTGAAATTCCTGAACCGGAAAATGCGAAACCGTAGCTCCGTATTTTTCATTGTAAAAGAGTACACACGCCCAGAGGCTCCCCTGGTAAGTGGTCGCGTCCTTCCGTCGCTGCAGAGTGAAAGTGATATAGGGCTTGGTCCACTGGCCATTTCGTTCCTGATAAGACAAAACCGCCATGTCCTCCTGATAATCCAGTTCCACGGGCTTACCGGGCGCATCATCGTGCTGGTAATCCGGATACGAAAAGAGCTGCACATCGAATTCCTGCAACACATTCAAAGAAGAATCGGGATTACTGCGCTTCCATCCTTCCAACCAGTTGCTGACGTGCTCCAATCGGGCCACGAACAGATCAATGGCCTTGTCGGAGGTACGGGGAATCCCTTTAAAAAGTGGGCGCTCGCTGCCCGCCGGACAGATAATCCATTGGCCATCTTCCAGATCAATGCGGTACTCCGATTCCTCCGGGGGGGATACATACAGGAGATCCCCGGCCTCTTGTCGGAGCTCGTTCCTCAGCTCCGGCTGCTGCTCCAGCCCCGGCCCCCAACCGACCATCAGCGGGTCGCGCTGTTTCGGCAGTTCTACGGCATAGACGCTTTGAGGGTCGGCCCAGTCTCCCGGCAATACGCGAGCCTGGCCGGGATCCACCTCCCGGACTACCGCCTGACCGGTGCTATCATCGGCCAGATGTACCGTCAATTGCTGCCCTTCCTCTATCTGCTGCATGGCTCCCGCATTGAGGAACCAGGCCGCTGCCTTAGGGTCGAAGTACAAGAAGTGTTTAAGTACCGTATGCCGGGCCCGGCCGAACAGAATGGGTTCTTTATCCGGCCACTTACCCAATACCTCCCGGATTGGGTGCTGCATATGCTGGACCTCCGGATGCAGGCGGGCATTGATCAGGGTGACCAGCTGACCGTAGGTCAGGCCCTGCAAGGACTCCTCTCCCAAAGCCTCCAGCAAAGTGGTGGTGAAGACCCCGCGCGGAATGCCTTTATATCGCTTTTCGTAGGCCAGTTCGTAGGCCCGCGCAGCCGAAAGGGTCACGTGCCGGCCCATGCGCGGGGAACGCTCCTGCCCTGCCCCATCGTACTGCGGATGACCGTGCAAGCTATCGAACGCCAGCATACGCATGGAACCAGTCGTCAGGCGGGGCGTCAGGGCCGTATTGCGCGATACTGAGCCGGAGTGGCAACTATCGAAAACAGCCAGAAAGTGGGTACCCCGGTCTTCTCCCTGTTCGTCGGTAGTGGCTTCCCAGATCAGGTGGCTAATCTCTTTATCCGTCAGGTCCTGAGCCGTCGTACGACTATCGTGGCAAACCAGGGTTTGCAGTTTTCCATCGGCCTGCAGGTGTGCCAGTTCGGGGGGAGCCAATACCTCCGATCCGTGACCGCTGTAATAAAATACACAGAGGTCGTCGGGGCCCGCCTCCCGGAAATGACCAAAGGATTTGATCACCGCTTCCCGGGTAGCATCCCCATCAAAAAGGGTGTGAGCGTCCAGTTTCAGATCATTGGCAGCGGCGTACTGGCGCAGGAAGCGTCGCATCATCCGGGTATCGTACTCACAACCGTGGAGGTTGCGCACATCCCCGTCGTACACGTTGATCCCCACGAGTACAGCGTAGAGTGTTGCTTGGGCCATAACTTAAAATTGCAGGTCTTCGTAGGCAGGGTTCAGCTTGGTGTCGACCATGGCTACCCGGAAAATGGCGTAGGTGACATTTTTAAACGGATCGATATAGTCCGGATCCAGAATATCCATATCGTCGGTACCGGCCGGAAATAAGCGTTTGTAGGTATAGTGGTAGAAAGGTGCCTGTTCCTTGATGAGCTTATAATCTTCGCCACGGGCCAGCAGGAATAAGCCAGGGCGCAGAGCCCCCACTTTATTGTGTTTATTACCATCCAACAGGCGGTCCTTGGCCGATTGCGTCAGGACCAGGGGTAATTCGTTGCTGGCAAAAAGAGTTTCAGCCTGGTGGTCTACCAAGCGACCTACCAGATCTTCTACTGCTTTAACGGCGTCCAGGGCGATGCCCGGCAGACCCAGTATTTTCACCAATGCCTGCCCGGCCTGGGAACGCACCCCGGCAAAAAGGTATTCCCACCACTGGGTCTTTGGGTGCTTTTTCACGTCGAACTTAAGCACGGCTGTGCCCTTCGGTATCTCGATCGGCCGGCGACCAAAGGCCTCGTGCAGATCGGCTTTACCCTGCTCGTCATCAGAGCCTTTATCCGAGAACATTTTGTAGAGGTCCAGCCCGGTAGTGGCGATCCAGTACAGGGGCTGCAGGTGATCATCTACCGGATTTTGCTGCCGGATGGTAATATTCATCGTCGCCCGGTCGCCTTCTTTAAGCTTCTTATTCTCGGCCAGGTGAAAATCGACCATCTCCACCCGCATCAGCACATCGGGTTTATCATCTTTGCCGGCAAAGGCAGGCTCCATTTCGTGCAGATGCCGCACGGCATTCTGATCGCCGGAGCCATCAATTTGAAAAGGAATGAATTGGTTGGCCAGTTTTTCCTGCAGCGCTTTCAGGCTGCCGCCCTTGGCCTCGAGGTCCATTTGCTCCAATTCTTCCAGCAAATGATCATAGGTAAGCGTTTGTTTAGGGTCGGTTGTTTCCATGGGTCGCGGTTTTTAGGTTTGTTTTGGTCTGGCTTTCGCCAAAAAGGTAGTAGAAAGGTACGGAGAAAATTGGTGATCGATCCTCCTGCGGCCGCCAAAGCTTTGCGCAGGCATGGCTGGATCGATCCAAAACCTCGATCCAGTAGTGCCGTGGATTAAAACCCATCCCCCTGCCCCTTCCCTTTGATGAAGGGAAGGGGAGCTTAACGAAGTGCCCAGTAAGCCCTCCCTTCCCAAAGGGAGGGCTTGGGTGGGTTTTAAAACGACGGACACAACACACACGTCCGTTCTCCCGCCAGGGGTACACTCAGATACAGTTCCAGCCCCCCGAACCCGGCCGTTGCCTGTCCCAGACGCGAAAGGGTCGCATCGTAAGTAAACCCAAATTGCCAGCCGTTTTGCGCGAAAGCGGTGGTCATCACCAGAGCATCCACCAAGGCGGGTGTACGGGTAGCACTGCCGGCCAGGCGCACCGAAAGGTCTGCACGCACGTAGCGGGTCAGTGGCCCCCGGTCCTTGCCCTGCAGACCGATCACCCCGTAGCCGCCCAGCAAACCGTGCCACTGACGAGCATTGAACAAGGTGTAGTTGCGGTACATCCCCTGTAAGCCCACAATCAAGCCCGGTCGCTCGGTTTGGTTGAGGTAATTCAGGTGCACATTACCGTGCACTACCAGTCCCAACCCCACGGAATAAGCATCGTCCTCCAGAAAAGACATACTTGGCGATAGCAGATGATCCACACTTGCACCCACCGACCACCGCCCTTCCCGCTGGTAGAGCAACAGCCCCGCTGCAGCATCGAGCCGGGTGCTGCTGAAACGCAGGAATGACTCTCCGTTGCTGAGATCAGGGCGGTATTCCGTGCCGTCAAATTGGGCATCGAATCGCAGATCCCGGTTACCCAGTTGGTGCTGGATGATGCCCACTTCCAAACCGCCTGACAAATACAGGTCGGCCGATAGTTTTTGGTGATAAGACAGACTCGCCTGGGCATTCAACCGCCGGAAGCGGGAGGCCCCGCTTTCTTCCATGCTGGCTGAGAGGCTGGCGCCAAAAAAGTCTTCACCCAGGCAGAACGCCTGGGTTTCCAGACCAGCGAATAAGGAGCGGTACGGTTGTCGGCTTACGGTATTCCATTGGGTGCGTGCCAGGGCCGTAAAGCGGGCCTGGGTAGCAATACGACCGGTTTCTGCCGGATTTAGCGAAAGCGGCAGGGCCCGGATAGAGGTAAAATACTCGTCCTGGCCCGCCAGGAACTGAATCCCGACGAATAACATGAGTACCAACAACCAATACCTTCGCCTCATCGCTATCGAATTAAGGTTACATCCCCTTTCTTACGTAAAACTTCTCCGTCGATGTAATGCAGCTCGGCAACGTACACGTATACGCCCGCCTGGACGGGTTGACCCCGGAACCGCCCGTCCCATCCGTGGGTCGATTCATTGGGCTTACCATCCTGCCGCTCAAAGACCAGGTCACCACCGGGACCGTAGACCCGCAGGGAGGGTATGCCCACCAGCCCCGGATTGGAGGATCGCACCATAAATACATCGTTGGTACCGTCCCCGTTAGGGGTAAAAGCGTTGGGGATAAATACACCCAGATCGCGGTTAACATCGACGGTCACCTGGATCGTATCCAGCACGGTGCATCCGCGGTCATCTGTTACCTGCACGATCAGGGCACCGGAACGAAGCGGACGAGCGGTGGTAAGGGCCTGGTCCGGGTCAACCACAAACCCGGCCGGCGACCATGCAATGGTGGCTTCCGCCAAATTCACATCCACCGCAACGGGAAAGGATTCTCCCAGCTCGATGCGCAGAGAATCATCGGAGGTTATCGCGGCCGTTAGTTCGTCCACCGCCGGAATAGTGGTCAATGAATCGGCAAAACAGCCGTTATCGGTCTGAGCAGTCAGGAGGTATTCGCCGGGTTGTAATCCGGTGTGCAACGTTCCCTCCCGCTCGTAGCCGGGACCGGTGACCATTACGGCGGCAGATGGTTCCACATCGGCCCGCAGCAGGAATCCCTGGGCTTGCGTGCAACCTTGTTCCTTATCAATGGTCAGCTCCGGACTACCGAAAGCCGTCCACGACCGGGTTGTCCGGTCAAAACAAATCCCTTCGTTTCCAGCGCGTAATTCCACCACATATTCGCCGGCCACAGACTGGGTGAAGGTAACGGAGTCGCCATACTGTACGCTGCCGTCAGGCAGCCACCAGGCCAGTTCGTCGACCGTATCCGACCGGTCCACCAGCCGAATGACCGAGGGCGTACATTCCTCTAGTACATCAATGTCAAAGGCCGCTCTTGGGGTTGGTCGCACAAAGACCGGAGCGGTGACACTATCCCGGCAACCGATCTCACTGGTTACCAGCAATGACACACTGCCTGCCCCCGATTCGGTGAATGCCTGTTGGATGGTACAACCACTGCGCCGGGTGCCGTCGGGTAATCTCCATACACAGGAAGCACCTCCCTGGGATTCACTAACCAGGGCAACTTCCACGCCGGTACAGACCGAATCAATGGGACCGATGGCCGCCCTCGGGCCACCAACCACCTCAATGGTTTGGCTGCGCATGGTGGTGCATCCGGCTCCACTGGTGGCCATCGCCGCTACGGTGTAGGTGCCGAGGCTGTCCAAACGAGTCTGCACTTGCGTAGTCTGCAGAAAGCGCTCCTCTCCCACAGAAATAAAGGTCGGCTGTCCATTGGTCTGCATGCGCAAGGTGATTAGCTCGCCCGGGCAGGTCTGGGCGGGAGCGGTCAGGGTCAGGTTGGGAATGGGCTGCACATCTAGTACCAGGCTTGTAGAATCCTGCCCGCAACTGAATACCTGTGCTTCGATCCGTTGGGGTCCTACTGAATCAAAAACCACCGGTACGCGCAGACCTTCCCGCCGCGAGCCGTCGGGTAACAGCCATTCCACCCGCGCATCCAGCGGGCGCGACAAACTTTCCAGGATGACCGTATCACCCAGGCAGGGTTGATCGTCGGCTACCGTAATGGAAGCCCGGGCGTCGGTGGGCACAATCACCAACTCCTGAGTAGCCGTATCCTCTCCACACTCGTTGAAGGCCTGCAGGGAGATGTTCACCGTATCGTTCTGCTCGATACCGGTCTGGTAGCGTTGTGTAGGTGGCTCAAACCCGGAATAGGTGGTTCCGTTACCGAAATCCCACCACAACTGATCGGCCAGCGAACGGTGCCCGAAGGTCACTACCTCGCCCGAACAGTACTCCGAGCGTATCTCCGAAGCAAAGCGGGCAATGGGCTGAGCCAACACCCGAATAGAATCTACTGCTGCCTCATCACCGCAGCCATTTGTTACCGATAAACGCACGGCGTAGGTGGTGTCGCGCATGGCCGGTGGAAAGGAAATAGCAGCAGGGTGGGTCGTAGTCACCGTAGTATCCAACCCAAAGTCCCACTGAAAAGATAGTCGCTCACCCTCGCTGAGGTTGGTGAAATTCACTTGTAAAGGTCCGCACCCCTCCGTCCTGGACGGATCAAAGGCTACCAGTGAAGGTGGTTCAAAGATGCGTATCTCTCCGGTCGCAGAGACTGCACACAGATCATCATTAGTCAAGGGGTGAACACTGGCTGCCCGCAGGGTAATGTCATAAGTTCCCGGTGACTGGTAGGTATGCGTCGGGCTGGCTCCGGAAGATGAGTTGCCGTCACCGAATGTCCAGGAGTAGCGGTCGGCACCGGTCGTTTGGTTGTTCATAGCTACTGCTGTACCCACGCAGCCGGTGGAGTCCGGAGTAAAGGCTGCTTCCGGCTCAGCACCAATGGTCAGTTCCAGTTCGTCGGAATTGCAGGCGGCGGGCAGATCGGGCTTGGTCAGGGTATACCTTTGGATGCCCACATCCAGGGTTGTCAGATCAACCGTACGTCCCGTCAGAGCGGGACCGGTCCAGATACCGGTCTGATCGGGCAGGTCCACACTGGTCTGAGTTTCACAAACGAAGATATCATTACCGGCCTGCACCCCGCTGGCATCGATTAGCGTGAGGGTAAAGTCGTCTTCGCTTTCGCAACTGGTACCCGGGCTAAGCACGTAGGTAAATGTCTGGTCGCCGGTCGGTAAGACGGCCAGATTCAGATTTGGGTTTACGTTCCGGCCCGATGCATTGCGCCATTCACCTCCCGCCGGGCTGGCCTGGAGGGTAAAGGTTCCCTGATTGGAGCACAGGGTGGTATCAGGTGGCGTTGTGGGTACGGTCAGGGCATCTACCCGCAGAACGGAGGTTGTATTTTGGCTACAGCCCGGATCAATGGTATAGGTAATCTCCACGGGATAGAATCCTTCCCCTCCGGCGGCCTGGCTATCAAAAGCGTCATCGGTCACTCCGGGTCCCGAAAAGCGCAGATTGCCTCCTTCCGGTGATTGATCAGGGTTTAGCAATGGGGCCAGTTCGATGGGATCGTTGTCGTTGCAGACCAAGACGGTATCCGGGGCACTGACGACCGGCAGATCAACCACTTCAATCTCTTTTTGGGCCTGACCCCGGCAACCATCCCCATTGCGCTCAAATTGGTACTGTACCGTAAAAGTACCAACACCCGCAGTAAGGGGATCAAAGGTACCGGCAGCAGTGTCCGTAATACCGACACCCGACCATACGCCACCCGTTTCGTTGGCGAGCAGTGTCAAAGGGTCACTATCGATACAGACCGCAGCATCGTCCCCAATGTCGATCTGCGGGCCGGTTAATACCGTAATCACTACCTCGTCACCAGTAGCGCAGTTGCCGCTGCCTACCTGATATTCCAGAAGAAAACTGCCCGGGTTGAAATCAGCGGGATCAAAGGTAGCACTGGTTGGAATACCGTCGCGTCGCCAAACGCCACCCGTTTGGGAGGCCCGTAATTCAAAGGAGGCTGCCCCTTCACAAACGGAGGTATCCGAAGCCGGACTGGTAATCGACACCGGCTCGGGCGTAATCACTCGCACCGTATCCCGGCGCACTTGCTCTCCGCAGGGATTCACCAGGCGGGCTTCAATGGCGTAGGGCGTGGCCGAAGGCATGAGGGCTACCGGAAAATCTGCAGATGCATAAGCCTGACCGTTAATAGTATACGTAGCCTCTTCCAGTAATGGGTCGGGTGTATACATGAGTTCATTACAAGCATCGTTCTGGGGACGCAAGGAAAGCGACTGAGCTTCGACCACTTCGAACGTAAAATCAGCCGTACTCGGACTTTCGCAGGCATTATCCACTTCGAGCGTGACGGTGTACATGCCCGGTCCATTAAAGGTTACGCGGACGGTATCCCCGGAGCGTTCATTATTCTCGAATTGCACCCCGCCATTGTCACTCCACTGATACGAAGAGGCGTTGGGGGAACCGGTAGCTACCAGACGCGTGCCCGTAAAACCCTGTCCACAGAGTACGTAATTATCGCCATTACTGCTGGTGATATTTGAATCGGCCAGGGCCACGGCTGTGGCCGGTTCGATTACGTTGAAGGTCTGTTGAATCGATTGTGAACCGCAGAGGTTAGTGGCCGTCAGGGTAACCGGCACCTGCCCCGCTTCGGTAAAGGTTATTCCGGGTTCTTCCTCCGTGGAGGTTTGGCTTCCGCCAAAATCCCAGGAGTAGGTCATATCCTCATCGTTGGAGGGGCAGGTCATATTTTCCACGGCGATGGCGTTACCGATACAGGAGGTGGCTCCGAAGAACATGGGCCTAGGTGGCAACTTAAATGTAACGTCTAGACTATTGTTCTCGTCACTGCCAGTCTCATAAGAAGCAACTACCCGAATTTCTCTACAAAACCCACTGGGGAAACGGCAATCGTACTCACATTCATCTAACAAATCACCAAGATCATACCGATGAGTACGTTCTAATGGGTCGCCTGGACGAATAACGATAGGGTCAGCATCCTCGGACCACAATAAATACATTTCTGTAAAGGTTCGATTAGGATTTGGTGTAATTGCGACCTCGACTTCGGGATCGGTGATACAAC
>JASBTH010000451.1 GCA_030148525.1 Saprospiraceae bacterium
GACCAAATTGCTGCGCGATCATGTTCCCGCCGACCGCATTAATCAGGCAATGCAATCGGATAAGGTTAGTGTAATGGCGATCAAGGACAAATGGGCCCGCGGTCAATTGATCATCTACCTGTTTGGTCGTAACCAACAGGACCTGATCGATCGACTAAGACGTAATTTCCCGGCTGTTCTGAAACGTATTCGTAAACACGATTACCGCAAGCTCGAAGCTACGGTGTACCTGGACAGCCGCGACCAGAAACTGGAAACGGCCGTACGGAATAATATTGACATCGATCTGAAGATTCCCGGCGAATACTATGCGGCCATTGATGAGCCCAACCTGATGTGGTTGCGCAAGGAAACCGCCAACCTCAGCAGTAATCTATTGCTGTATAAAGAGCCCTACACCAGCCGGAATCAGCTGACACGCGAGCACCTGAAGGCCCTGCGGGATTCATTAGGACGTGCCCACATCGAAAGTCAGGCCAAGAATTCCTATATGAAAATCAACGACGTGGACTTACCTATGTACGTGGAATCCACCACCATCGACGATAAGTATGCCCTGCAGGCCAAGGGTATCTGGGAAGTAGAAAACGATTACATGGGTGGCTCGTTTGTCACTTACCTCATCCACGACCCAAAGGATAATGAGCTGGTCATGATCGATGGCTTCGTCCACGCCCCTGGCGAGAATAAACGAAATTTCATGATGTACCTGGAGCACATTATCAGCACTGTTAAGGTGCTTTAATCAGGTGTGAGGTGTGAGGTTTGGGGTGTGAGGTAACCTGTTGCCTGACCTCAAACCCCATACCTCAAACCTCAAACCTGTTCTGATTACTTCTTGAGGAAGGAGAGGCTGCGATTAACGAACTCCGTTAACTGAGCTCCCTTCAACATACCCTGGTTGAGCAGGGCCACTTTGTAGAGGTAATCAGCAATCTGCTTTTTGCCTTCATCGTCGTCGCGGCTGAGAAGATCCTGTGCGATCAACTCGTGATTAGAATTGACCACCAGGTTGTACATGTCGGGCATAGTGCCCATATCCATACCCTGCATGGCTTGCATTTCCTGCATACGGCGCATGAACTCGGGCTTGGTGATCATTACCGGCTGATCCTGAGGAGAGAGCGGACGCAGCTCTACCGAAGCGCCGGACTTTTCACCCAGTACGCCTTCGAAGATGGACTTAACGGCATTCTGCTGATCCTCGCTGAGTACCGATTCGGCTTCTTCGTCTTTCTGTACGAGCTTATCGACGGTATCGGAGTCGACGCGTACGAAGGTTACCTTACCCTCTTTTTGCTCCAGCTGCTGCATGAAGTGGTTGTCGATCACGTGGTTCATCACCAGTACATCGTAGCCCTTTTCCTTAGCGGCAGCGACCTGCGCGTGGTGGGCATCCGCATCGTGCGTATAGATGTAAACCACCCGATCGTGCTTGTCGGTCTGGGCCTCTTTCACCTTGTCTTTGTATTCCTCCAGGGTGTAGAAAGCACCGTCGGTATTCTCCAGCAGAGCGAATTTCTGAGCGCGGTCGTAAAATTTGTCTTCGGTGATCATACCGTACTTTACAAATACACCCAGATCCTTCCACTTACCTTCGTAAGCTTGACGGTCTTCTTTATACAGGTCGTTCAGTTTTTCCGCTACCTTTTTGGTGATGTAGCCCGTGATCTTTTTCACGTTGCTATCGGATTGCAGGTAAGAACGGGATACGTTGAGCGGAATATCCGGCGAATCGATCACTCCGTGCAGAAGTGTCAAAAATTCCGGTACAATATCCGACACATTGTCGGTTACGTAGACCTGATTAGAATACAGCTGTATCTTATTCTTTTGCATTTCCATGCCACTGCTGACCTGCGGGAAGTAGAGCACGCCCGTCAGATTGAAGGGGAAATCGATGTTCAGGTGAATCCAGAACATCGGACGCTGCATGGAATACGGATACAATTCGCTGTAGAAAGAGCGGTAATCCTCATCGGTCAGATCGGTCGGTGTCTTTTTCCAGAGAGGCTCCGGATTGTTGATGACATTGTCGACCGTAATGGTTTTCTCTTCGGCATCCTCGCCTTCACCTTCCGTTATTTTTTCTTCTTTAGTGCCAAAACGAATAGGTACGGGCAAGAATTTACAGTACTTCTGCAGTAGTTCTTCAATGCGGTTTTCTTCGAGGTATTCCTTGCTGTCTTCGCTAATGTAGAGGATGATATCCGTTCCGCGATCCGCTTTATCAGCACCTTCAATGGTGTACTCGGGATTACCTTCGCAAGTCCAGACCACGGCCTCCGCGTCTTTCTGATACGATTTGGTAACCACCTCCACTTTATCGGCGACCATAAAGGCTGAGTAAAAACCCAGACCAAAGTGTCCGATGATACCGGCATCATCTTTGTATTTAGCGAGGAATTCTTCGGCACTGGAAAAGGCTACCTGGTTCAGGTATTTTTGGACTTCCTCTTCCGTCATACCAATTCCCTGGTCGCGAATGGTGAGTGTTCCCTTATCGGAGTCGATCAGGATATCGATGGTCGTATCGCCGATATCACCCTCCACTTCACCCCGGCGAGCGAGGGCTTTCAGTTTGGTGGTAGCATCCACGGCATTCGATACGAGCTCCCGAAGGAATATTTCCTGGTCGGAGTACAGAAACTGTTTGATGATCGGAAATATATTTTCCGTCTGTACAGAAATGGTACCCTTCTGCATAGTTCTTATTTTTTTGGTTAGCCTTTCGGCAAAAACAGGACAAACAGTATGCCAGGGTGGTTTTGCTGTCATTTTGACATAAAACCCATCTTTTGTCACCAAACCAAATACTAATTTTTTTTCGGGCGGCAGTAACCTTTCCAAAACAGGTCCGTATTAAGGAATGTGTGGCGCGAATCGAATGCGCCACTCTACTAAGGCAAGTGTTTTGATATGTAAATCGTAAACACTGGTGGGCCAGAAAGACCAACTTCGGGGGGACGCTTGGTCTGGAAGGCTCACCTTATTTTTTTTACTGCTTACAAAAACAGAAAGGCCGATCTCGCATTTGCGATGATCGGCCTTTCTGTTTTTGTAAGCGGTTTCGCTAGGAGCAGGCAATTTTGTTAACCCGGCGCTCGTGGCGGCCACCCTCAAACTCGGCGTCCAGGAATGCCCTGACCATTTCCAGCGTGGTTTCTTCCGAAACGAAGCGGACGGGAATAGAAAGTACATTGGCATTATTGTGCTCGCGCCCCAGGCTGGCCAATTCCGGCACCCAGCAGAGGGCAGCCCGTACGCCCTGGTGCTTATTGGCGGTCATGGCGGCCCCATTGCCGCTTCCACACAACACAATCCCCAGATCGACTTTTCCGTCTTCCACATCGCTGGCAACTGGATGTACGAAATCGGGGTAATCCACCGAGTCGGGTGAATTGGTTCCGTAATCCGTTACTTCGATCGAGCGCCCGGCCAGTAAAGCTTTAACGGCTTCCTTATAGGGAAATCCCGCGTGATCACAACCGATGGCTATTTTCTTAATCGTCGTCATACGCTTTTTTTATGAACGTAAGGTTGAAACTCAACAGTTCGAAAAACTACTGAAAGCTACAACCTTACGTTGTATTTAGTATAGGGTATTTGGTAGTAGGACTTGTTTAAATCCAAATACCAATTACTCTGTACCGGGAGGTTGGGCGTTGAAAATGATCACCTTAAGAGATAGTCTATGCCCAATCTCACGATTTATGAACCCGAGGGTCACTTCACGAAATAGTCAAGGCCCAACTTCCCGGTAATTAGTCCCGCAGCAATTGCTGTGGTTGTTGTCCCTGATTTTGTTGAGGCATATAGGGCGCAAATAAGGCCTGGAAGCGTTCCTGCAATTCGGTATCCCCCATCTCGGTCGTTGCTTGCGTCAGGGCTCGCACCGCATACATGTCACGCTGCTGGCTATCCGAGTAACTGCTGCTTAAAATGTTTGGTGACAGGGAATCGTAGAATTCCAGTCGATCCACTAAATGATCCGCCAGTAAACGCATATGCGGCTTAGCTTTATCATAGGCTTCGGCCCGCACGTAAATGTCGATCATAGCGAATGTCTGGTAATCGTATTCAAAGTTCATGGCCGGAAATGCCTCGAAGTATTTATCGGCCAAGTCAATGGCTTTCTGAGTATCTCCCCGCTGCAGAAATGCATCAGCTGTACGACGCATCAGTAAGTACAAGCTCTGCACACTTGGCCCGTAGCTTTCATCCACGAAGAGGTCGTATTTATCGAAGTTACCCCAGCGGAAATCATTCATCACATTCTCGTAGACGATATCCGGAGCAACGCGGCCACTGCCGATAACACCTAAATTTCCAACTGAATTGGATCGTACCGGAATAAGGCGCAGCGCCATACCCTCCAGCTGCGTATAGTCCTGAAGCCCCATCATCTTCTCCGGACGAATGGTCACCGCAAAATAGATGGGACGCTCCCAGATATTAGAGCTGATAATATCCAGGATAGCTACCTCATCCTTGGTGAGGTATTGCTTACCACTCAGGTTAAGCGGAATCCGATCGACAATTTTCGCAGAGTCAGCCTGTGTCAGTACACCAGCATTATACACTTCCTGCTTATCGACCGGAATGAATACATTCTGGGTCGGCATGTAGGTCTCCGTTTTCTGCCCTCCCTGTAGTGGCAGTTCATGCTTTTCACTCAGGAACTGCATAAACTGGTCCAGTGTAGCCTGTGGCACGCGGGCCTGACCCGGCCACATAACCTGGTTGCGTTTACGTCCGCGGTAACCCTCCTGAGAAATAGTCAGGTTCAGTGCCGGTGAATCGTTGATGCGGCGACGTAGCAGATCAATATACCAGTCCACGGCGATCAGGCTGAGGTTGATCACCCGCACGTCCGTGCGGATACCTTCCACCTCCTGGGCGTACCACAGCGGATAGGTATCATTATCGCCGTAGGTGAATACCACTGCATTTTCTGCGCAGCTTTCCAGGAAATTGACCGCATAATCACGGGCACCGGTATTCAGTCGGCGGCTGTGGTCATCGAAGTTTTCCGCAACCATAATCAGCGGAGCGGAAAAGGTCAGTGCTCCCGCCAATACGGCGGCGACCATGCCACTCATTTTGGCTCGCTCCCGCAAGATATTAAAGAGTGCCAGTACACCCATGCCCACCCAAATGGAGTAGGTAAAGATGGACCCTGCAAGCACGTAATCCCGTTCGCGGGGCTCGTTAGGAGGTTGGTTGGAGTAAATTATAATCCCTATACCGGTAATCACAAACAATCCAAGCAGGGCCACGAAATCATTCTTTCGTTTTTTTGCGTGGAAGAATAACCCGAGCAATCCAAACAGGAAGGGCAACATATAATAGGTGTTGCGCCCTTCGGCCTGCTTCCAGTTTTGCGGAAGCTCCGATTGATTGCCCAGTTTTGCTTCATCTATGAAAGGTATTCCCGAAATCCAGTGTCCGGCCGATTTATCCCAGGGATAATAGCCCTGGTCGCCATTCTGCCTTCCGGCAAAATTCCAGAAGAAATAGCGCCAGTACATCCAGTTGAACTGGTATTTCCAGAAAAAGGTGAGGTTGTCCCCCATATTCGGCCGACCGGGTGGTAAGGGTTTCTGGGGATCCAGTCCCATCCACATTTTGTACAAACTGGGACGACCCTGGGTGGGGTCACCCATTCGGGGGAAGAGCACCTTATCGTTATCGGCGTATTCGGGGGTTATCTTTTGGGTAACCACCTCGTAGCGATCACCGGTCCAGTCGTAGCGATCTTTAAAATCGTAGCTCACCGGGCGATCAACATCGAATTGGGGTCCGCGCAGCAGTGCCCGTTCGCCGTACTGTTCCCGGTTAAGGTAAGGGATCAGCCGCATGGCGTTATCGGGGTTGTTCATGTTCACCGGAGTCGACACATTGGCACGGATTACCACCACGCCGTAGGCGGTAAAGGCGATCACGATCAGCATTGCCGAAACGATTATCCGCTGCAACAGGCCGTTGTTTCTGCGGTGGGCAAATCGCAAGGCAAAGAAAAATACGGCTGCGATCAACAAGATGGTCGGGATCAATCCACTATGTAACCCCAATCCCAGGGTATTGACGGTGAAAAGTTCGAAGGCCGACCATAGTTTGGGGATACCCACAATCACTACTGACTGAATAAATCCGATGACCCCCACCCCTACCGCAGCGGCAATACCCATGCCGAGCAAAGTATGGTCTTTGT
>JASBTH010000412.1 GCA_030148525.1 Saprospiraceae bacterium
GACTGCAAATGTCTATTATTTGAACCTCACTGCAGCCTTTTTTCGCCCCGTAGCCATGCTACGAAGCTCAAAAAAGGCTTTGTGAGAACCAAATTCTAGACATTTTCGCCATCAAAAACAAATCCCAAACACGCTCTTACTGCTCCAGAAAGTCAGTGATTGATTCTTTTACAACGCCTACTTTGTCGTAGTTGATGCTGTAATAGATGAACTTTCCCTCGCGGCGAGTAGTCACCAGGTCGGCATTACGCAAGATGCGTAAGTGCTGAGAAGTGATGGACTGCTCCAGGTTCAGCGTGTTGTAAATTTTGTTTACGTGGGTGTCGCCATTGCGATCAATAAATTCCAGGATTTTCATGCGCAGCGGATGAGCGATCGCCCGTAGTATCTCCGCGGAAACCTGTAACTTATCGTTACCCAGATTAACTTTAGCTTTTCTCATAGTATGTCAATTTGTGCCTTGAACGCTACGCTCCGGCTCGTTCAAAGGATAGTGATGTGGTAAGTATGTAGTTTTCTCTCAATTATCGTTTCAATATGTTCCGGTAGGGGCTTTAGCGGCCGGACGTTCTCCCTAACAACGTACCGACCAGCCCTGTTGGATCGTGTTTCTCAGCTGGCTAATTCCTCTACCAGAGCGGAGATCTGTTCGATGCGCTCCTTATTCAGTGAATAGTAGATGTATTTACCCTGGCGATCGGTGTTTACGACTCCGGCCCGGCGCAGTATAGCAAGGTGCTGTGAGGCGACCGATTGCTCCAGGCGTAATTTGATGTAAATATCCGTGACGGTCATGCTATCATTTTCCTCCAAAAGGTCGATGATTCGCTGGCGTAGTTTGTGGTTTACGGCACGCAGTACCAAGACGGCTTTGCGTAGTTCAGCGTAGTCGAGCTGGATATCCTCTTGTCCTTTTTTCAAGACGATATGCTCATTCTTTTGCTTTCTCATAAAAGGTGCATGATTTGAAGTTTACGATTCGGTTATCAGTGTCTTCTGTACCAAATTCTATACCAAAAGGGTACAATGGATGGGGTTTGTGTTTAAAGCAACTGATTGTCAGTACAAAATATGGAAAATAAATATTTAATAAAAGATTTCACATATAAAAACTTGTCATAATACCTTTTTTGGAGTTGTGATATGTGGCGCTTTCAGATAGAAGGGTTCCACATAGGCTGTATCGGCAAATTCTTTCCGGGTCCAGGCCCGATGGGCCAACTTGCCCATATACCGGGCCAGGCTTGTATCGGGGCCATATTGAAACGCATCGCCCTGATAAAGGGGTTGGGCTTTCGGAGACCCGTTACCGCACAAAACCAGGGTAGTATAGTTTTGTGTCCATTTGTTCATACTATCGGCTTCCAGGACAAGTGGATGTGGTTCGGCTATTTGTTCTAAGTCGGGGGAGTAGGCGGCACAATAGACCTCCATGCGTCGGGCATCAATCATGGGTACCAACAGCACTCCGGAGGTTTGTGTCATCGCTGACCGGGCACCAGCTGCTAATATGGCCAGGCTCGACAATGGTAGCAAGGGTTTATCTAGCGCATAAACAATACCTTTGGCAGTGCTGAGTCCGATTCGCAGGGAGGTAAACGAACCAGGACCAATACTTACCGCCAAGCCATCCATTTCTTTTAAGGGTCGGTCGGCTTGTCGGCAACACGCGTCGATGAGGCTTGTGAGTCGGGCTGCGTGACTAAGGGGTTTTTCCGCCCGGCACTCCGCTCGCAACTGACCGTTTTCAAATACAGCTACGGAGCAAATATCCGTGGCTGTCTCGATACATAAAAGAAAAGACATATTATAAACCTTTTACCGGATTGTCAAGAGGACTTGATGTTCAATTCGTTTATTAAACGGTCGGCTTTGGGTTAAAATGTGTCGTTTTGTTGAGAAAACGGTCACTGATACAAATGTACATTTTTTTAAATTTACATTTATCACATCCGACCAGAAAAATTCGTTTTTTCGTAAAAAAAATGCAAAAATCTGTTTTACGCCTATTTAGAACGATTAAAACATAGTTTACGTTTTATATGTGTTATTTATTTAAAGCAAAAATAATGTGTTTATCCTTTGAATGGATCGAAAATGGCGTATTTGCCGATTGACTAGGTATTTGACCGGATTTCTTTGCTCCTTTCACCGTCCTGCTTTAGAAATCGAACCATCCGTCGTATTTTTGGGTTTTGTGTCTATTTCTCAAGGAAACGGTCCACGTATTTTTTAACCGGAGTCCCTCTTGCCAAGTCGAAATTGAGTACCATGCTGGATAAATTGGAAGCGATCAAAGCGCGCTACATACAGTTGGAAGAACAGCTATCGGATCCTGAGATCATGTCCGATATGGATCGTTATACGCGTATCAGTAAAGAATATAAGGACCTCAAACCCCTGGTCGATATCACGGAGGTGTACCGGGAAGTCCTCGGGAACATTAAAACCTCCCGGGAAATGCTGAAAGAGTCTGATCCGGACATGCGCGAAATGGCTCAGGAGGAATTATCTGAACTCGAACCCCGACTGGTTGAACTGGAAGAGGAGATCAAGTACATGCTCATCCCGAAAGATCCGGAAGATGCTAAAGACGTGATGGTCGAGATCCGATCGGGTACCGGTGGTGACGAGGCGGCCCTCTTTGCCGGCGACTTGTATCGCATGTATTCCCGTTTTTTTGAATCCAAAGGCTGGAAAGTCGAGGTAGTCGAAGTGACCGAGGGTACTGTCGGTGGATACAGCAAGCTGGTACTCGAAGTTAACGGCGACGATGTGTTCGGTCAGCTTAAGTTCGAATCGGGTGCCCACCGGGTACAGCGCGTACCCAAAACCGAATCGCAGGGGCGGGTGCACACCTCTGCGGCTACCGTGGTGGTGATGCCAAAGCGCGAAATGGAGGACGTGGAGATCAATAAAGCCGACCTGAAAGTGGATACCTTCCGCTCCTCGGGTGCGGGTGGACAGCACGTGAACAAAACAGAATCCGGTGTGCGTATCACCCACCTGCCTACCGGCATCGTCAGTGAAAGTCAGGACGGGCGCTCACAGATTAAAAACCGGGAAATCGCTCTGCAGCGCCTTTACCAAAAAATCTCAGACGTTCAACGCACCCAGCACGAATCCGAACAAGCTGCTCACCGGAAGTCACTGGTGGGATCGGGTGACCGCTCCGACAAGATCCGCACTTATAATTACCCTCAGAATCGGGTGACCGATCACCGGATCAACCTGACCCTGTACAACCTGGATAAGATCGTTGAAGGTGACCTGGCCGAGATCATTGAGCAACTGCAAGTGGCAGAAAATGCCGAGAAGCTAAAGGCAGCCGAAGAAAATCTGTAGGCGCTAGAAATCCAGTCCGAACGAAATGTATAGTCGTGGATCCTGAACGACCCGGGTTTCAATGCCCCAGGCGTAGTCCACGCGTACAAAGTAACCGAAGAGAACCGTACGGGCCCCTACCCCATATCCCGCGACGAGGGGATCGCGGAAGTAGTTCACCGTTACCTCGATGTTGTCATTACCCTCCACGATGGAGGTCGTATTGAGGGGATTGTCTTCCCGATACGGATCGCTGCCTACCCAGGCTGTACCCACGTCGAAGAAGCCAACTACCTGGAAATTTTCCAGGAAACTGGAGTTTAATCGCTTAGACAGGTACTTAAAGATGGGGACCCGCAATTCCGTATTGGCCAGTGCGTAGGAATTACCATTGCGAATACCGATCCGGAAACCACGGAGGTTAGCGGCCAGTGTCTGGAAGGCGTAATTTCCGCCGGGAATGGAAATGTCGTTATTCTGGGCCGGGAACAACCAATTGTCAACTCCTCCCATGAAGTAGAGGATTTTTTCGGAACCGAAAGAGGTGGCGGCAGCAATGCGTCCCGCGAGCACCGAATGCTTCAGGATGGGCTGATAGTGACGTGCATCCAGGGCGAGTACGGTCAGAAAACCATCGTCAAAGGAGACGTCGAGTCCGTCGTTGGTATTAACCTGAAATTTTTTAAATGACTCTGCCCACACCTTGTAACGCGTTCCGTTGCGAATGTTGGTGGCTACTTCGTAGGTGTTATCGAAAACGTATTCCAGTCGCAACCCAACCCGTTGGTCATTTCGGGTTGGGGTGTTAAATGCCTGTACATCGGTGGCCAATTGCACCAGCCGGTCCTGGCGTAGCGTGGCCGTGGCCCGCACACTGCGGAACACATCGAGGGGGTAGCGCACGCCGTATTGCCCCAATAGAATAATGTTCTCCTGGCGACGAACCGAGCGGGCGGGCGTAGTACCCCCGTTCAGTCTTTGGCGCCGCATATAT
>JASBTH010000453.1 GCA_030148525.1 Saprospiraceae bacterium
CGTCCCCATATCGGTGGGCTTCATGCTAAACTCCACGCCGAGCTTGGTCATGCGATCGTATTCCTCCTGCACGCTGTCCACGTAGAACTGGGTCCAGGGAATACCTGCTTCCATGAGGGCATCCTGGTACACTTTTGAGGGTTCGAAGTGATTGGGGGCGGGTTCGAGCAGTAATTCCGGACCATCCTGATCGTGTTTAGAGACTACTGTTAACCAGCGGTTTCCGCCGCCGAGGGGAGCGTCTACTTTTTTTACGAATCCCAGCACATCGGTGTAAAAGTCTAAGGCTTTTTGCTGGTCCCGGACCGGAATACTTACGATCTTGATTTTCATAGATAGAATTTAGCGGGTTTTCAGGTAATATGGTTCAATTTTGCGGGTTCGACGTATCGAAAGTTGCTCTTTTGTACGCAGAAGGTGTCATTCCGGTTTTCGCTTTGAACAACCGGGAAAAGGAGTGGACACTTTCTAACCCTATTGCGTAGCAGGTGTCGGCAACAGAAGTACCTGTGCGAAGGAGCTTTTTCGCCGCTTCGATTCGTTTGTTGATCAGGTATTGCCGGGGTGTGATGCCGAAATAGTGTTTAAAGAGCCGAAGCAGGTGGTATTTGGAGGTGCCACTGATGCGGGCCAGGCGGTCGAGATCAATAGCTTCCTGAAAATGAGTGTCGAGGTACTTTTTAGCGGTTACCACCGCCTCAATCTGTCCCTGGTTCGAGAACCAGGTTTCCTTCAATCGCTGCAGTTTTTTGGTGTAATAGGTCATTAGGCATGTTTCTTAAGGCCGAAGGTGCCGTCTTGTATAATATCGCATAAACCCGAGACATCCACAATGGGGGGCTGAGTTGATTGAGGCTTTCGCCAAAAAACCAATATCGACTCCAGGTCTGTTTAGCTATTACGGTACTACTTCGGTAATCCAAAGCAGCTGTTGAATCGAAAAACAAGAGTACTGGGCTCCCGTATGCCCGGAAGCCAGATGGAAGGGCGGAAGTCATTGCCATTCCGCGGAATGTCAGGTTGTTTTTTGCAGGAAACTGCAAAAAAGGTTTATCGGGTTAATACCAGGGGTAAACTACGCCAGATCGCACCGTCCAGCAGTAGGGAGTAGGTGTAATTACCGGCCGGAAGGGTGCCAGCTTCCAGTGCCACCTGGCCGTATCCGGCCCCGTCGAGTGCGAAGGTTCGGACCTTCTTTCCCCGTTGATCAAACACTGCGATCTCGGCCTTAGCTACGGTCCCGGGAACGTAGTATCGGATAACCGTTTGTTGCCGGAAGGGGTTGGGGGCGTTCTGAGCCAGGATCGGGCGCTCATCGATCGGCGTCAGACTGTCTTCTGCCTTACTGCTGGTCGTTGTTTCCGCCGACTGGCGATTGAGGGACAGGCGACGTTCCAGTTGGTCGAGTCGGTCCGCTAACTGGACGACCTGATTTTTCATCTCGCGGTTTTCCAGGCGCAAGGCGGCATTTTCCGTGCGTTGCTGCTCCAGTAATTCCTGAACTGCGGCGATGGCAACCACACTCAGGCCGGCATACTCCAGGGTAAGAATCTTTTCATCCGTATCCCCCACGGTGCTCTCGTTCACTAGCTCCGGGAATACGGTCTGGACATCCTGTGCAATGAATCCCAGGTGGGACTCCTTTTTTCGGTCACTACGAAAAGCATAGGACGAAGGTTTAAGGCGCTGCACCTTTTCCAGAATGCCATCCAGCGGACGTATATTTCGCTTCAGCCGGCGGTCGGAAACAGAAGCATATATACCACTGTTCGACGTGAATTCGCCGCGTATATCCCCTTTGTAGTACAGCTCAAAGTTCCCGTCCCCATTGGTGGAATAGAGGGTCCAATAGACATTATTAGATCCTTCATTTTCAATGGCTAATCCGCTGTCGTCACCACTGCCGGTGTTGTGCAGAAAATTCAATTCAGCCCGGCGCGTATTGGTCCGGACATAAAGATCGTTCTGACTATTGAAATTGAGGAACATACCCGTGGCTATACAGTCCAGTTCATTCCCGTCGATGATCAATTTCTGAAATCCGGAATTGATCTCCAGCCCGGCGGTCGATCCGTCGTTGTCTGAGCCATCAATGACCACTTTTGAGGAGGCTAATTCACCGAGGTTCATGAGGCCGGTGATCTGGGCGTTTCCTTCCACTGTCAGACGGTTTTGGGAGCAAATGATCAAGGGAGACAAAGTGCATAGCAAAATGAGCGTAAGGAGTCTCATAATGGGTGGTTTTTGGTTAGAAAAAGCGGCATGAAAAACCGGAGCTGTCTTTTAATATAACCAAAAAACACCCAAGATCGAAAGAACACGCTAGCCGGACGATGGGCTGCTAGCCTGGTCACGGCCTGATACGCACATAGTACCGGAGATGGTGAGGCAGCCCGCAGCAGTATGAAAAACCGTACACGGGCTTCACACCGAAGTCGCAACCTACATAGATTGTCGGGTTCAATCGCTATCAAAGTTACCAATATCCGATCTGATGGCTCGGGCGCTTTACTCCCCAACCACCCGCAAAGTGGTATGATCGGTAAACACCCGTCCGTACCGGTCGGTGGCTCGCACCTCGATGGTGTGTCGCCCGGCCGGAAAGTCGCTACCAATATTGGCTTCCCACAGGTGGGTGGAAATCCGGGGTGCGGGCATGGATGTTCCCGGACGCGGAGTATCTTCACCAAATGTGGCCACCCAGTTTTCCGGAAGGTTTAATTCTTCGAGGCGCTTCCAGCGCTGATCGATCTTCAGGTAATAAGGATCAAATTTATCCACTTTTTCCATTTCCCGCCATTCAGTAGCACCTTTGATTCGGTATTCCAGTTTGGATTGTTCACTTCCGTTAAAAAAGTTGACCGTCAGGAGCACCGTATCCAGTGCGTTGGCCTGGATACCGCGGGGCAGGTGGATATTCATCTGATGATCATCCG
Organism: Saprospiraceae bacterium; assembly: GCA_030148525.1. Taxonomy (GTDB): domain Bacteria; phylum Bacteroidota; class Bacteroidia; order Chitinophagales; family Saprospiraceae; genus DT-110. The sequence continues at coordinate 2,937 of JASBTH010000453.1, forward strand.
GGCTGCCGGCGACCTTCCAGTCGATGACGTAGTCGTTGCCATTGAAGGTAATGAAGGAATATCCATTGGGTGTTCCGTCGCGCATCATGGTGTGAGGTACATCGACCTCGTTGCGCATGCCGTTCCACCAGCTACCGGAGGTGGTTCCGACATTAAAGTGGTGGTGCGGGGGGGCCTGTTGCCAGTCGGTGGAGTCCTGGTGGAAAAAGGCGTTATTGTGCACGTGGGTATGCGCGGAAATAGACAGGGTGTTGGGGAAATCTTTCAAAAGATCGAATAACTGTTTCTGATCGCTTTGGCGGAAGGAATTGCCGTGCTGCGCCAGAGGGATATGCATGGTCAGGACGATCAGGTCGTTTTTTGGCGCAAGCTCCAGGTAGTTAGACACGAATTCCAGTTGGTCGGGTCTCAAGCCTCCCACGTAGCTTCTGGAGCCGGCCTTGCTTTCGTGGATGACGTCATCCACCACAATGAAGTGCACATCGCCGTAGACAAAGGCATAGGTGGCCGGCCCGTAGACGCTTTCGAAGGTTTCATCCGACAGTTCGTCGGTAGGGGCCATGTAGTTGACATCGTGATTGCCCAGTACGTTGTACCAGGGAATGCCAAGCTGGGCCACCGCCTGATTCACGGGGCTGAAAAAGTCGAGGTTATCGCCCACAATGTCCCCCATAGTCATCCCGAACTTGAGTTGGTGTTTCCCGATCATTTCGCTGATGATATCATCCGACAAGTAGTCGATCATGTCGATATTATAGGGTTGCGGGTCTCCGAAAATGACCACTTTGTAGCTTTGAGTACTGGCTTCGGGGTAGAGCGGGAAGTTGATCTCATCGGGTAAATCGCCCGATGGTTCTACGCCAGCGTAGGTGTAGTTGTCCGGGTATCCGTTGGGTTTGTGGAGGTAGTAGAATTGAGGCAGGTTATCCTCGTTCAGAGGCGTCATCCAATCGCGGGGTTTGATGATGAAGATGACAGCATCATCGGATACCGGGATTTCGTAGGCTCCGTTGGCATCGGTCAATACGATATCCGTACCATTGGAAACGGCTACTTCGGGGATGCCTGTTTCCGAAGCATCCCTGATCTGGTTTTTGTTAGAGTCGTGGTAGACAAATCCCCGGGCGGCATTTTGCGCGAAAGCGCTAAAAGAAAGGAAGAGGGTACACACCAAACAGATAAGCGTTTTCATACTACTAAGTTTAAGTTTGGTGTGAATGTATCGGAATCCCGTGACATGTAGGGAATACTGGAGTTAATTAGGTATTAACTCTTAGCAGATTACCCTCTTCCAATGTTCAATTAGCTAACCTCCACTTGCTTGTACGCCTCTTCCTCTTCTTTCGGCACATCAATAAAGGTGAGCTTCAGGATACCATTCTTGCAGGTAGCGGTTATCTTCTCGTGTCCAATGTTGTTGTTCAGGTGAAGCACCCGTTCGAAGGAATTGGTATCAAATTCCTTGATGACAAAGTCGGAGTCATGTTGCGTATTGACTTCCTTTTCTCCTTTGATAATGAGGAGGTTGTCTTTGATGAGGACCTCGAGCTGGTCTTTGGTGAAACCCGGCACTGCTATTTCTAACTCAAAAAGGGACTCATCTTTTTTGAGGTTGATCGGCGGGTGTTTTTTGCGCCAGCGCAAATCATGATCATTCCGACCTAAAAAGTGGGGGCGGGTCACCGGAGATGTAATCCAATGTTCTCTCCAGTTTTGGTGCGTAGTTTTAAAATCCGGACGTCCCATAGTGGTAGGTTTATAGTGATTCTATTAATCTTTCTGGTACAGGGTAGCAGGTATAGGGTATATGGATTAAAGCATGGCTAACTGCCTAATACCCTATGCTAAATACAAGTTGAGGTTGTGAGCCTCTGCCATGTAGCAAGCAGATCGGTCCCAACCTAACTTCATTTATAAAATAGAATCAAGATTAGTTAGAGTCAATGAGCCTTGTCAATCGTAGGAGTGATAATTGTCATGAAAACTACCCGCAATACGGCTCTGGTCCTGAAACGAATAGAGTTGTTGCGCTAGGTTTTACTAGGGTTTCAGGCTAA
>JASBTH010000470.1 GCA_030148525.1 Saprospiraceae bacterium
GGGGTGTGCGTTTTTTCCGTAACAATCAGGTCTTCGGCGCGATCAGTGGCGGGCGGTTTCGTCTGCGCCGATCACCATGCGAAGAAAAGACGTCGACGGATGAGGGCAATCCGACAGCTACGAAAAATCTGATAGAGACCAAAGGACTTGATCCTTCCCGCTGGTGTACGGTGCCCGAAGCGGTTATTTCGGACACCACCCTCTTCCCTAAGATTATTCGATACGTATCGGGAGAAGATGTCGAAGCCTTCCCCGGTGGACGAATGACGATTTGCGGGTAAAATTATACCGACAACGAAGTGGTTTGGTGTCCCAAACCTTTTCGGAAGCGGTATATTTGGTCAATGCCTCCAAACTGCGTCAATCCTGGGGTACCGGCAAGAAAACAGAGTGGACAAAGGGTGGACAGCCCTGTATTTGCTATCGTTCAAAGGCCGTATCTTCTGGTAAAACGCAAGATTACGGAGCCAAAGTGGCAGGCAGCGATGTGCGAATATTTGGGCGAGGAGTAAGTGGTAACTACCGGTCCTGTTGTTTAATTGGTCGGTGAAAACACTTGTTCTATCCGTTGGTGCTCGTTGAATCTAAGGGGTCTCAACTTTTTTTCCGTATTTCGTAATTTCGTATCCGATCAGTTTTTGCCGAAAGGCAGAAACCCCAATATTTCCAACAAGTATTCTCGACTATGCAAAAATGTATGTATGCCTTAATCCTGTTGCTGATGGCACAAGGCCTGCTGGCTCAGGAAAATCCCCAGTGGATCCGCTACGCGACTATTTCACCCGATGGTGAGCAGATTGCCTTCACTTATAAAGGTGACCTGTACGTGGTACCCGCCGATGGTGGCGATGCCCGCCAGCTGACCTTTCACGAAGGGCACGATTATATGGCCGTGTGGAGCCCCGATGGTGAGCAAATCGCTTTCGCCTCGGATCGCTACGGTAATTTCGATGTATTCCTCATGTCTGCGATGGGTGGCCAGGCAACACGTCTCACCTTCCACTCCAACGATGAAAGTCCCTACACATTCTCCGCTGATGGCGAGCAGGTGATCTTCGGTGCGGCCCGCATGGATATTGCCGGGCACCGCCAGTATCCGCGCTCCTACCTGCCCGAGCTGTATCAGGTGCCCACCGATGGTGGCCGGGTCGATCAGGTCTTTACCATTCCCGCCGAGTACGTGCAGGTATCGCAAGATGGCCAGCGCATGCTGTACCACGATAAAAAAGGCGGCGAGAACGAATGGCGTAAGCACCATACTTCCTCCATCACCCGCGACATCTGGCTGTACGATGCGGAAGACGATTCCCATCGGATGATCACCACCTACGAGGGAGAGGATCGCCAGCCTATTTTCAGCGACGATGAGCAAAGCTTTTACTTCCTCAGTGAGCGTAGCGGTACCTTCAATGTGCATAAACAAAGCCTGACGAATGACGCTGCCTCCGAGCAGCTCACCGATTTCGATCTGCATCCGGTGCGCTTCCTGAGTCGCGGCGGTAATAAACTGGCTTTTACCTGGGACGGAGAACTCTACACCATGGTGGAAGGGCAGGAACCCCAAAAGGTAACCGTAAGGGTACGTACCCAGGGCATTAAGAATACCGACGACATCATTTCCATCAATGGCGGTGTGCGCGAGATGGCCATTGCACCCAATGGCAAAGAGATCGCTTTTATCGCCCGCGGTGAAGTGTTCGTGACCAGCGTTGATGGCTCCCTGACAAAACGCATCACCAACACGCCGGAACAAGAAGAATTCGTAACCTTCACCCACGATGGTGAGGGCGTGGTCTACGCCAGCGAACGCGATGGCAAATGGAGTATTTACCAAACGACTAAGCAACGCGAGGAAGAGCCATTCTTCTTTGCTTCCACCTTGCTGGCCGAAGAGGCTCTGGTCGAAGATGAGGTCGATAATTACCTGCCTGATTTTTCGCCTGACGGCAAAAAGATGGCCTACGTAAAGAACCGCCGGAGTATCGTGGTGCGCGACCTGGAGTCTGGCGACGAAGTGACTTTACTGGATGATGATGACCTCTTCCACATGCGCGACGGTGATAAATACTTCACCTGGAGCCCCGACAGTAAATGGTTACTCATTGGCTGGAGTGCCAGCCTGAGCAATGGCGAAGTATTATTGATGTCGGCCGATGGTACCGAGCGCCACAACCTCACCGAGAGCGGCTACCGGGACTATCGTCCTAAATGGGTAAACGGCGGCAAGCAGATGCTGTGGTTCAGTAATAAGGATGGCCTGAAAAGCTACGCCACCAGCGGCCAAACACAAAGCGATGTTTATAGCATGTTCTTCAGCCAGGAAGCCTGGGATAAATTCAATCTCGATAAGGAGGATTTCGACCTGATGAAAGAGATCGAAGCCGCTAATAAGAAGAAAAAGGAAGAAGACAAAAAGAAGGAAGACGGGGAGAAAGAAGAAAAAGAGGAGAAAGAGAAAAAAGACTCAACTCTGACCATCGATTGGGACAATCTGGATGAGCGCGTAGCTCGTCTGACCATCCACTCTTCCAGCCTGGGCGATGCCGTTTTGTCGAAAGACGGTGAAAAGCTGTACTACCTGGCCCGCTTTGAAAAGGGTATGAACTTATGGGTAACCAACTTGCGGACCCGCGACACCAAGATGGCAATCACCCTGAATACGGGGTACGGACAACTGATGTGGGATAAGGATATGAAAAACCTCTACCTGCTCAGCAGTGGACGAATTGCAAAGGTGGATCCCGATAAGGGGCAGCGCAAAGCCATCTCCATCAGTGGTGAAATGACTTACGATGCTGATGCCGAGCGCGAGTACATTTTTGATCACGTTTGGAATCGTACCAATAACATCTTCTACCACTCTGATTTCCACGGAGTCGATTGGGACCTGATGCGCACCGAGTACGAAAAGTACCTGCCCTACATCGGTAATTCCTACGAAATGGCCGAGATGCTTTCCGAAATGCTGGGCGAGTTGAACGTATCCCACGCCGGTGCCCGCTACGGACGAAGCACCAGTAATGCCGACGCTACCGCCTCTTTGGGGGTATTTATGGATTACGATTTCGAGGGTACGGGCATCCTGATCACCGAGATCATTGAGGGTGGCCCGCTCGACAAGGCTAACCTGGATGTCGAAGCCGGCATGATCATCGAAGAGATCGACGGACAACCCATTACCGCCGACCGCGATGTGGCAAGCTTCCTCAATCGCAAGGCCGATAAATTCACCCTGCTGACCATCCTCGACCCCGAAGCCGACGAACGTCAGCAGGTCACCATCAAGCCCATCAGCCTGGGACAGGAATACCGACTGCTGTACGACCGCTGGGTTGAAATGAACCGTAACGAGGTCGACGAAGCCTCCGACGGGCAACTGGGTTACGTACACATCCCCGGCATGAGCGACGGCCCCTACCGCAGCATGTACGAGGATATGATGGGTAAATTCTTTGCCCGCAAGGGAGTTATCGTGGATACCCGCTTCAACGGCGGTGGTGACCTGGTGGCCGACCTGGCCATGTTTTTCACCGGCGAGCCCTTCCTGACCTACGCTACGGAGGCCAAGGTCGTTGGCGGTGAACCCACCAGCCGCTGGACCAAGCCAACCCTGGCCATGTTCAACGAAGCCAACTATTCCGACGGTCACTGTTTCGCCTGCGGCTACACCGATCTGGAGATCGGTAAAACGGTGGGTATGCCCACCCCCGGTACCTGCAGCTTCGCCGGCTGGGAAGGTTTGCCCGATGGTTCCCGCTGGGGCGTCGTACCCGTCAGCGCTAAAGACAAATCAGGCGACTGGCTGGAAAATAACCAGACCGAGCCCATGTTCAAAGTAAAGAATATGCCGGGCGTCATCGATCAGGGCCGCGATCAGCAGCTGGAGAAGGCGATCGAGGAGTTGCTGAAGGACGTTAGGGAATGATGAATGCTTAATGTGCAATGTTCAGTGCTCAGTGCTCAATGAGGGCCTATTCTTTCATTGAGCACTGAGCATTGATCATTTAGCATTGTCTTTTTACTAAAAGTGAGCCCGCGAACGGTCCAAAAATGACCCGTATGGGGAATGGTCTAAAAGCGACCCGTACGGGGAGCGGTCTCCCACCTACATATTACGCCGATACTGCCCACCCACTTCGTATAACGCATGGGTAATCTGCCCCAACGAACAAACCTTGGTGGCTTCCATCAGCTCCTCGAATAAATTCTGATTATTCATGGCCTTTTGCTGGAGGGCTTTCAGGCGCTCCGAACGGCTTTCGGCGTAGGCTTCGGTCAGCTTATTCAGGGTGCCGATCTGCTGCTCCTTTTCCTCGGGGGTAGCTCGGATGACTTCTTCGGGGATGATGGTCGGTGAACCTTCCTTATTGAGGTAGGTATTCACGCCGATCACCGGCAGCTCGCCACTGTGCTTGAGGGATTCGTAGTACAGGCTTTCCTCCTGGATCTTGCCGCGTTGGTACATGGTTTCCATGGCACCGAGCACGCCTCCGCGTTCGGTGATGCGGTCGAACTCCATCAGGACAGCTTCCTCGACCAGCTCGGTGAGCTCTTCGATGATGAAGCTACCCTGAATTGGATTCTCGTTCTTGGCGAGTCCCAGTTCGTGATTGATGATCATCTGGATGGCTACGGCCCGGCGCACACTCTCCTCGGTGGGGGTCGTGATGGCCTCGTCGTAGGCGTTGGTGTGCAGGGAGTTGCAGTTGTCGTAAATGGCGTAGAGGGCCTGCAGCGTAGTCCGGATATCGTTGAAGGCAATCTCCTGTGCGTGCAGGGAGCGGCCCGAGGTCTGAATGTGGTACTTCAGCTTCTGGGAACGCTCATTGGCGTTGTATTTATGCTTGAGGGCTTTGGACCAGATGCGGCGGGCGACCCGACCGATCACTGCGTATTCGGGATCCACTCCGTTGCTGAAGAAGAACGAGAGGTTGGGTGCAAAGTCGTTGATGTCCATGCCCCTCGAAAGGTAGTACTCCACGAAGGTGAAGCCGTTAGCCAGGGTAAAAGCCAGCTGAGTAATGGGGTTAGCACCGGCCTCCGCAATATGGTAGCCCGAGATCGATACACTGTAGAAGTTACGCACCTGCTGATCGGTGAAATACTGTTGTACATCTCCCATCAGTTTCAGCGAAAACTCGGTGCTGAAAATGCAGGTGTTCTGAGCCTGATCTTCCTTCAGAATATCCGCCTGGACGGTACCGCGCACGGACGAGAGGGCTTTTGCCTTGAGCTCCTGATAGACGCTGTCTTCCAGGATCTGGTCACCGGTGACGCCGAGCAGCAGCAGTCCCAGGCCGTCGTTACCGTCGGGCAATTCCCCGTGGTATTCAGGGCGGGGCAGGTCACGGTCGTCGTACAGTTCTTTTTTCTTGGCCTCGACTTGGTCTTCCAGTCCGTTTTCGCGAATGTATTTTTCGCACTGCTGATCCACGGCCGTATTCATGAAGAAGGCCGTCATGGCCGCCGCCGGACCGTTGATGGTCATGGAAACCGAAGTCTTGGGATCGCAAAGGTCAAACCCACTGTATAGCTTCTTGGCATCGTCGAGGCAGCAAATGCTCACCCCGGAGTTACCGATCTTACCATAGATATCGGGGCGATGATCGGGATCTTCTCCGTAGAGGGTCACCGAATCAAAAGCCGTCGAGAGGCGCTTGGCGGGCATACCCTGGGAGAGGTAGTGGAAGCGGCGGTTGGTACGCTCGGGGCCACCCTCTCCGGCAAACATACGCGTGGGGTCTTCGCCCTTGCGCTTGAAAGGGAATACACCGGCGGTGTAGGGAAACTCACCGGGTACATTTTCCTGAAGCACCCAGCGCAGGATCTCGCCCCAGTCTTTGAATTTGGGGAGTAAAACCCGCGGAATTCGGGTGTGTGACAGCGATTTGGTAAAGGTCGGTACGCGTATCTCTTTATTGCGGACCTTGTACACAAACTCGTCGGCACTGTATTGCTCCTTCTTTTCTTCCCAGGTTTCCAGGATGCGCTTGCACTGACCATCGAGTTCCAGTTCGAGTTCGTCGTAGGTCTTCTGCAGCCCTTTTAGAATAAGGTCTTTTTCCTCCAGCTCTTGCTGATCTTTCACGGCTGCTATACTCTGGCTTACGCCAAAAAGGCGACGTGCAATATCCACCTGTTTATCAACCCAGCGGTCGTAGAAGCGATTGGTTTCGGCGATTTCGGAGAGGTAGCGGGTGCGGTTTGGCGGAATGATAAAGATCTTCTCGCTCATTTCCTTACTCATCTCAAAGTTCGAGCGCAGCTGCTCGGCTCCGGTCTGTTCCACCAGGTTGTCCATGATGGCGCGGTATAGGGTGTTCATACCGGGATCATTGAACTGGGAGGCGATGGTGCCAAAGACCGGCATATCGTCCAGGTCTTTGGTGAAGAGCTGGTGATTGCGCTGGTACTGCTTGCGCACGTCGCGCAGAGCATCGAGGGCACCGCGTTTATCGAATTTATTGAGGGCGATCAGGTCGGCAAAGTCGAGCATGTCGATCTTTTCCAGCTGAGTAGCGGCCCCGTATTCGGGGGTCATCACGTAGAGCGATACATCGGAATGATCGATGATCTCCGTATCGGATTGGCCGATACCCGAGGTCTCCAGAATGATCAGATCGTACTGGGCTGCTTTCAGGATATTGATGGCGTCCTGCACATGTTTGCTGAGGGCGAGGTTCGACTGACGGGTGGCCAGGGAACGCATAAATACGCGGGGATGATTCACCGAATTCATGCGGATGCGGTCACCGAGCAGGGCACCTCCGGTTTTTCGTTTGGAGGGATCAACGGAAATGACGGCGATGGTCTTATCGTCGAAATCCATGAGGAAGCGACGCACCAGCTCGTCGACCAGGCTCGACTTACCCGCACCGCCGGTACCGGTAATACCGAGAACGGGGATGCTTTGCGTTTCCACTTCCTGGAGGAGTTTGTCCAGCCAATCCCGGTTTTGATCAGGGTAATTTTCGGCCGCTGAGATCATGCGCCCCAGGGCGTGCTTATCTTTTTCTTTATAGCTCTTTAATTCGCCATTGAGGTTCTGGCCGACGGGGAAATCACATTTTTCCAGCACATCATTGATCATCCCCTGCAGCCCGAGTTGGCGGCCATCATCCGGGGAGTAGATGCGGGTGATCCCGTAATCGTGGAGTTCCGCGATTTCTTCGGGCAGGATGGTACCGCCCCCGCCACCAAACAACTTGATGTGGCTGGCACCTCGCTCCTGCAATAGGTCGTACATGTATTTAAAAAACTCGGTATGCCCACCCTGGTAGGAGGTGATGGCAATGCCCTGGACATCTTCCTGGATAGCCGTGTCGACAATATCCTGGACCGAGCGGTTGTGTCCGAGGTGAATGATCTCGGCACCGGAGCTTTGCATGATCCGGCGCATAATATTGATGGCGGCATCGTGCCCATCGAAGAGCGAGGCAGCGGTGACGATGCGCACCTTATTTTTTGGCTTGTAGGGAGCAATAGTCTCCATAGCGGTTGGTTGGTTTTATTTGGTATGTGGTATCGGTCATTTGGGCCTGCAAAGGTACAAAATATCAGCGTTGGATGCGCTCAACGACTTCGGTAAGCTCACTCAGCATCATGGCTGTAGCTCCCCAGATCGTTTTATCGAATACATGATAATAGGGTACATCCCGCAGGGTGATCTTTGGATTTATGGTAAGGTGCCGGGTACGCACCGTATCTTTTTTAAGGAATAGCGAGAAGGGTACTTCCAGTATGTCATTGACCTCTCGTTCTTCGGGAACAAATTCCGGGGGAGATTCCGTAAATCCCACATAGGGATGAACCAGATAATTACTGACGGGGATGTAGAGGTCGGTCAATCCACCGATCAGTTCGATGCGATGCCCGCTTACCCCCACTTCCTCTTCGGCCTCGCGCAGGGCAGTAGTCGCCAGGTCGGGGTCGGTGGCCTCGTGTCGCCCGCCCGGCAGGCTGATCTGACCACTGTGGTGATCATCCTGATGGGTAACCCGCTCGATCAGCACGATGTGCCATTGGTTTTCCCGTGGGTACAGCAGGGCCAACACAGCCGCCTTTCTTGCTGTATCAGGTACCTGCAGATGACCGCGACGTGCGACGTGCGCCATGCGGTACTGCGCTTCCGGTCCGGGAAGCGGTTGTTGGAGTGACTGCCTGAGTTGATCAATAAATTGTGTGTGCTGAGTGATGACCATACACCTTGATATAGTAGTGCTTCTGCAAAAAGAATTGGTTCATCAAATATAACGGAAGGAAAAGGGATTAGGTTTTGGGACGGTCCACGGTAGACGGCTCACGATTTACGGCTTACGGTTTACGAGGCGTAACTGCGATGAATTTGCTCAAGAAAGCAGACAAGTTTTTGGACTGTTCATTTGCCAATACCCGAGTGAAACAAAATCTCAGCCGTCAACCGTTCCTGCCCGCCGGAGTCCGTACGGACGAAGGAGGGAGCCGTCAGCCCGAACATGTTCAGGAAATTAACCTCAAACCTCAAACCTCAAACCTCAAACCTCAGACCTGTTTATCCGTCCTTATTGGAAACCTGCAGGTATTTTTCCAACGCCATGGTCATGGAGGGTGCCTCTTTACTGGGGGCCTTGATGTTGGCGGTGAGTCCGCGATCTTCGACGGCTTTGGTAGTGCTGTTCCCGAAGACAGCAATGCGTGTTTCGGCCTGTTCGAAGTCGGGGAAGTTGTCGTAAAGCGATTCAATACCAAGCGGGCTGAAGAAAACGAGAATGTCGTACTTCACATCGCTCAGGTCACTCAGGTCAGAGCTGACGGTGCGGTACATCATGGCATCCTGCCAGTCGTACCCGTTGTCGTCGAGATAGCGGCACACGGCTTTGGCACCGAGGTTGGAACAGGGAAGGAGAAACTTTTCCTTCTTATTCTTTTTGAGGGCATTTTCGAGGTCCTCAATACGGCGCTTTCCGATAAATACCTTCCGTTTACGGTAGACAATGAATTTCTGCAGGTAGAGGGCGATGGCCTCCGACAGGCAAAAGTACTTGGTGTCTTGCGGCATGGTAATGCGCAACTCATCGCAAATGCGGAAAAGGTGGTCGACGGAATTCTTGCTCGTCAGGATGACAGCC